>JAGKTB010000015.1:0-6350 GCA_018993145.1 Flavihumibacter sp. | reverse complement strand
ATGCGATCATGGGATTTGTTCAGGAATACCGGGCAGAAAAAGCCATGGATGCCTTGAGCCAGCTGGCCACTCCGCAGGCAACAGTGATCCGCAACCGAAAACCGGAACAGCTTTCTTCCAAAGAAATCGTACCCGGCGACCTGGTTGTACTCGAAGCAGGTAACCTGGTGCCGGCGGATATGCGCCTGCTGGAAGTACACAGTCTCCGGATTGAGGAATCCTCTCTTACCGGAGAATCGATTCCAATTGATAAGATCCATAAACCCCTGGAGGAAGCCGATAGCAGCCTGGGCGACCGGGTCAATATGGCGTATAAAGGAACCCAGGTAAGTGCGGGGCGCGGTGTTGGAATTGCAGTAGCTACCGGCATGCAGACAGAGATCGGAAAAATTGCCGGTATGCTGCAAACAGGAGATGCATTAACACCGCTGCAGAAACGCATGAATGAATTCGGCAAAAAACTCTCCTATCTCATTCTGCTCATCTGTGTTGCCCTGTTTGTTGTTGGCTTACTGCGCGGTGAAGAACCCGTCTCCATGTTGCTGGTTGCCATCTCCCTGGCTGTAGCTGCTATTCCGGAAGCATTGCCGGCCCTGATCACCATTGCGCTGGCAAGAGGTGCCAAACGACTGGTTGCCAAAAATGCGCTGATCCGAAAACTGCCGGCTGTGGAAACCCTGGGCTCTGTTACGTTCATCTGTTCCGATAAAACCGGAACGCTTACCCAGAACAAGATGACGGTAGTGGAAACAGTACCTTATAACGGTAAGGAAGAACCGAACTTACCCGCAGGCTTACTCGAAACCTGTATGGCCGTTAACCAGGATGTAAAAAAAGCAGCTGATAATAACTGGATTGGGGACCCTACAGAGATCGCACTCGTTGAATACATTTATAAAAAAAAAGGAGAAGCGCTTTACCATCAATTGCAGGAAACACTGCCCAGGGTAGCTGAATTGCCCTTTGATTCAGATCGCAAATGTATGACCACGGTTCACAGGTGGGAAAATCAATACCTCCTGATTTCAAAAGGCGCATCGGAATCCATTGCACAAAGACTGGAGAAATCCTATGATTCCAGGCCCTGGCTGCAGGAAGCCAGTCGCATGGCCAAAGAAGGCAAACGAGTTATCGCCTATGCATACCGGTTAGTTGATCAGTTACCGGAACCATTCGATTACGACCAGGTGGAAACCGATTTGCATCCAGCAGGCATGGCCGGCATGATTGATCCTCCAAGGGAAGAAGTAAAAGATGCAATCAAAGCCTGTAAAACCGCCGGCATACAGCCTGTTATGATTACGGGAGATCATCCCGAAACAGCTGCAGCCATCGCCCGTGAAATTGGTTTATTGGAAAAGGATGAGCTGGTGGTAAATGGAAGAGAACTGGCAGCATTAACAGAGGCAGAACTGGATCAGAAAGTGGAACGAATTAAAGTGTATGCCAGGGTTTCACCAGAGCAAAAATTAAACATTGTTCAATCGCTCCAGCGCAAAAAACATTTTGTTGCCATGACCGGTGATGGCGTGAATGATGCGCCCTCTCTGAAATCTTCCAATATTGGAGTGGCTATGGGCATCACAGGTACAGATGTAAGCAAGGAAGCTGCTCATATGATCCTGCTGGATGACAACTTCACCACCATTGTAAAAGCAGTAAAAGAAGGCCGGCGTATTTATGACAATATTCGGAAATTTGTTAAGTACATTATGACCTGTAATGGGGCGGAGATCTGGACCATCTTTATGGCACCCTTGCTAGGAATGCCAATCCCTCTGCTTCCCATTCATATTTTGTGGATCAACCTGGTAACAGATGGATTACCCGGACTCGCACTGAGTGCTGAAAAAGCCGAGGATGATATCATGCAACGTCCGCCCCGGAGAACAGATGAAGGATTATTCTCAGAAGGAACAGGCTATCATATTGTCTGGGTGGGACTCTTAATGGCCGTGGTAACACTTGGCACACAGGCCTGGGCTATACAAACCAATCATGAAAACTGGCAGACGATGGTGTTTACAGTTTTATCACTGGCACAATTGGGACATGTAATGGCCATCCGGAGTGATCATACCTTCATTTACAAAAAAGGATTGTTCTCCAACCCTTCCCTGGCTATTGCAGTAGTAGGAACCTTTATCATTCAACTGGGCGTAATCTATCTTCCGTTTGCGAACAAGATCTTCAAAACCGCGCCATTGAGCCTGCAGGATTTACTGATCTGCATCGGCATTGCCGCTGTTATTTTTCATGCAGTGGAAATCGAAAAATGGATCCGCAACCGATACTATCGCAGAAAATGAAAAACCGCCTGCATCATTAGGCCGCTGATATAAGCACCATAGGTACCTACAGCATATCCCAGTACTGCCAGCAACACTCCTACCGGTGCCAGGAACTTATTAAAGAAACCGGCTACCACCGGTGCAGAAGCTGCGCCCCCGATATTGGCCTGGCTTCCCACTGCCACAAAGAAATAGGGTGCTTTAATCCAGCGGGCAACCAACAGCAATACTGTGATATGAACCAGCATCCAGATGATACCGGTAAGAAAGAAAACCGGACTGTTCACCAATGCCTTCAGGTTCATATTCATTCCTATTGTAGCAACTAACACATACAGAAAAACAGTTCCGATATCAGAAGCTCCGGAATTTTCCAACTTACGGAGTGGGGTAAACGAAGCAACCATACCCAGAGTAGTGGCAATGATTACAATCCAGAAAAATGTACTGGTGAGACTATAACTCGCAGATGCAGGATAATTTTCAGCAAACCAGGGGGCCAGCCAATCACCTCCCAGGTGTGAAATCGCAGTAAAAGCAAAAGCAACTCCCAGCACCTGGATCCAGGGACTCACACCGGATTTCATGGCTCCCTGTTCCAGTTTTATTTGCTCCACGCGCTGCTCTAATTCTACGATTGAACTATCATCCGCCCTCAGCCATTTGTTGATTGCTTTATTTCTCGTGATTCCAAAAAGCAGCACACCGGTCCAGATATTTCCGATCAGCACATCTACTGCAATCATTTGTCCGAATAAGGATTTACCCGAACCAAATACTTCCAGCATCGCCGCCTGGTTGGCTCCACCACCGATCCAGCTACCTGCAATAGTGGCCAGTCCGCGCCAGGTTTCCTCCCCTTCAAAATAGAGTGAATCCGGAAAGAGAACTCCTGTAATAGCCATGGCGATTGGCCCGCCCAGAATTACTCCTATTGTGCCGGCAAAAAAGATCAGGATAGATTTGCCACCGAGCCGACGCAAACTTTTAATATCAATACCAATGGTAAGCAGCACCAGGCTGGCCGGCAGCAGGTATCGTGAAGCCATTGGATACAAGGCAGATTGTTCTCCGGAAATAACTCCAAACGTATTCAGTAAAGCCGGAATAAAATAACAGAGCAGCAAAGCCGGAACCACACTGTAAAACTTCTTAAAGCCTTTATGCTCCAATTTGGAAGTATAAAAAACAAGTGCCAGCAGGCCCATCAAAATGCCAAAAACAACCGCATCATTGCTGATCAGAGGAGTCTGTTTCATGTAATCAGATTAAAACCAAATTAGAATTCCGGCTTTTCCGGTAAAACGGCAATATAAAAAGGTTTCCTTCAAATAAACAGCCTGTTCTGGCATTGTTCTTGAAAATAGCGGTTCGAATGATATGAACCTCTACACTAAAACCCTTATTGCCTGTTTATTTTGCCTGGCTGGTCAGCTATCAGCACAGGAGAAAAGATCCTACGACAGTAGTTACCAGCCCATACTTGGACAATCCGGACATGCCCGGTTTACCTATTACCTGGACAAAGAAGGCAAACGAATCAAAGAGGGGCCTTTTCAGTTTCAATCCAAACAAAGAGACAGCCTGCATCCATCTCTTTTTATTTACGAAGAGTGGAAGGGACAATATGCAGGCAATAAAAAACAGGGAACCTGGACCTATAAAAAAACGCGCCAATGGGTTCAACTGGAGGATGTAAAAGAATGGGATGTACAATACCAGTTAAAAACAGAAGAAAGAATTATCAAAGCCCATTATACCAATGATTTACCTGATAAGGAATGGGAACTAATCAGAACAGTTTTTCTAAATAAAGAAGCAGTAGAACAGACAGAAAAATTAAAGACGGTCCTCCAAAATCAACGTATCAATGGGCCAATCGAATTGTTCTACCGCATGGATTCAACCCGCAGTGGCAGGGTAATCGGATTCGCCAAAAACGGCCTGATGGATAGTGTCTGGAATTTTGAAATCCAGAAGGGCGATAGCCTGATCCACGAACAACGCCAATATAAAAAAGGATTTCTGCTTTCGCTTACTAAAGTATGGCAGTCAGACACCATCACCAACCTGAAATACCCGCTTAGCCAGCTCATACAGGCATCCTTAAACGAAGCATCCGGAGAAGACCAGTCAGTGAATCTCCCGGTAAGCCTTGCTTTCAGTGATGGCTACCCGAGAACATCCGATTATGTGCTGGCACAAAAAGATGCCAATCACTACCTGGAAGAAATACTGAGGCAATTATTTCAGTATGATCCCGGATACATACCAGCAAATGGTTTACCGGTAGGAACCAATCGCGGTTTTTATGTACTCACGCAAAAGGAAAAAAACCTGCTGGATAAATGGCCCGACCTGGAATATTCTTACCGCGAAAAAGTGAAAACCATCAAAGCAGAGTTAGATACCAACCTGGCTGCCGCGAGTTCTCCCGCGCTCACCTGGATCCGTAACTGGACAAACAGGCAGGAATACATCCTGGATTATATCAAACCCTGGAACAATATACTATCGAGAAAAGAGATCGAATACTATTATCGTAAAGGGGAACTGATCAAATATGCAAGGGAATTACTCGACAGAGATGAAATCAAAACAGCAGACAGCAGCATTCGCAGTATCGAATATGAGGTGTCGCCCTTAACTACCAACGACTTTCTCAGTTATATCAGCAACAACTTCGAGCAAAGAAAACAAAAAGCAGATTCCATCCTGGGTGAACTAAAAAGTATTAGTCGCGAGCAGGCAGTAAGTCGCGAAAAACAGGCAATGCTTCAGCGAATCCAGCTGCTGAAAAAAGAAGTGGATGAGCAACTGAAAGATAGCAGTTATCATGCATCGATAAAGCCGCTGATCTCGCATCTTAAGCACTATTTCATGGAAATGGAATACCCAAGGCTCTATGAAAACCTGACTACCAGTGCGGTTTCCGACTCTATAACCTATTTGCTGGAATCCGTGCAGATGATCCAGGAGATCGCTGTGCGGTTACCGATTCGATCCAAAAGAATAGACAGCCTGTATACTGTTTATACATTTGATCCCTTCACGTTCAATGATAAGTTTCCGCGCAGGATCAAGAAGAAATTATATGATCTGATTGCTATTGAATTGTATTCGGATCTGTTGCAACAAATCAGCATCAACCCATCTATTTCGGAAGTACGGACAGGCATTCGCCGGCTCTATGATATTCAGGAACGAATGTTATTTCTGCACGATAAAGACACGCGCAAACTTGAGCGAAAACTGAAGAAAGGCAGCAGTATGAAAGACAAACTGGAAGTGATAAAGGTATGAGCAGGAAGCTGAGATATTACATATGCATAATCGGATTGGTGCTGCAGTACCAGGCATTCAGTCAACAGGCGCCAGCACCCGGTAAATCCATTACCAATAATACCGAAACCTGGATCGGGCTGTACACCAAATACAGGCTGAGTGAAAAACTATTTTATTATGGCGAATACAATTACCGCCGAAGAAACCAGTTCATCAACGACATGGGACAATTGTACCTGCGCTTCGGACTCACCTACCTGGTAAACAAACAGTTTGAAGTAACCGCGGGAATTGTAACACCTTTTTACTGGGCGCCAAACCAGGAGGCTCCGAATATTGATAAAGTAGTGCCGCAATTCCGGTTTTGGCAGCAGTTCCTGTTGGTGCAACCGATCAACCATGTCAAGCTCTATCACCAGTTCAGGCTGGAGCAACGATGGAGAAGAGATTTCACCAAAAACTCTTCCTTTGATCTGACACACCGATTCCGGTATAAGATACTGGCCTATGTTCCGCTCAACAGCACTGAACTCAAGCAGAAAACCCTGTTTCTTGCAATGTCTGAAGAGATCTTCATGCAGGCGGGCAAGACTATTACGTATGATCATTTTGAAGACAACCGGGTAACAGCTGGACTAGGATATATCCTGAATGATAATATACAATTGCAACTTGCCTATATGTGGACTTTCAGGCATCGGGGAGCACCGAATGAATATGAGAGCAGGCATATCCCACGGCTCAGTGTGTATCACAACCTTGATTTCTTCACCA
>JAGKTB010000272.1:0-3903 GCA_018993145.1 Flavihumibacter sp. | reverse complement strand
GGCTCTTTGCTTTCCAGTAGTAACCATATACCTGGTCGGGATATTTCTCTGTGTATTTGCCAAACACAGAATCAGCCTGGCTGAATTCAGATGCTGCATAGTGTGCCAATCCCCAGTTGTAGAGATCCAGGTTGTTGGGGTCTTTTTTCGTTTCGAAAATTTTCCCCAGCCATTTTGCTTCCTTGCTGCGATCTCCATTTTCTTTAAACATCTGGGCCATTTGCTGCATGTATTCCAGTTTGTAATTTTCAACTGTATCCATGGCAACTGCTTTTTCCCAGGCAATTGCAGCCAACGAATCCTGGTCCATTTTCTTGTACAGTTTCGCCTGCAGATCAAAATCTTTTGCTACCAGGTTGCTGTCAACTTCACGTGCGAAATACGTATTCAGCAGTTCAAATGCTTTGGTTGAATCACCTTTGGCATCATAGCTGTAAGCCAGTAATTTATACAGACGGGGTTTGGCTTGCTCACCTTCTTTTTCGAGGATGGCATTGGCTCCTGAAATTGCCTCGTCGTATTTTGCTGAAGCATACATGAGATCCATTTTCATGTACTGATGCTCTATGCTGGGATCCGTATTCGCAATGTAGAGATCCAGGTATTCCTTTGCCTTGTTTACATCACGGAAGTAGTAGTAATAGTACAGCTCATAATAAGCAGCCGCAAATTTCGGATCCGCTTCAATTGCCTGGTTGAAATATTTCAGGAACATATCGCTGTTCTGCTGGGTCATGTAAATTTTTCCCAGATTGTAGGCTGCCTGTGCATATTTTTCATCTTTCAACAGCGCTTCCATATAAGCTTTGGCGGCTTCACTACCCTGGTTGAGTTTGCGGTAAGCATCTCCACGTAGTGTAATGGCTTCTGCATCCAGTGCCTTTTCCTTGATCTGGCTGATCAGGTTAAGAGCTATGTTGGCATCACCCGCTTTATTCTCCACCTGCGCGCGCGCAATGGCTTTGAGCACATCTACTTCAGTTTTGCGATTGGCATCTTTTAAGGCCTGGTCAAACTGTGCTTTTGCTTCGGCTGGTTTGTTTTCAGCCAATAGCACATTACCATAAGCAACCTTATTCAACGGATGCGCACTTAATATATCCGAGCTTGAATTCAGCAGGGATTTTGCTTTATCTACTTTATTATCTTCCAGGTACACTTCAGTGAGCCAGTAATAGGCTTCTTTTTCCTGTGTCAATACCTGTTGTAAAACCTGTTCTGCACTTTGCAGCCGATCATGATACAGATGTTGTTTTGCCTCTTCAATCGACTGACCCATGGCAGAGCAGGCCATAACCGTCAATCCAGCGATCAAAATAGTTCTCATTGTTACTTTGTTTTGTATTTTATACAGCCATCACCGGAATCCGGGAGGCTGAGAATAAAAAGCGTGAAAAAATATTGTTTAAAAATCCCGGTAACTCAGCTTCCTTACCAGGTTGTACCACGATCAGATCGGCATTCACTTTTTCAGCGTATTGCAGTGTGGTGTCTGCAATATTTTCACCCATCACAGGATGACATTCAATTGCCAGATCTGTATTATCTCTCAACAGCTGATACGATTTATAGAGATAGGAATTATCCTTTTCTGTTTCCCCTTCAGCATCTTCTTTCAGAGCAACGAGGTGAATACGCGCATCATGGTATTGTGCCAGGTAACTGGCGAACATGATTTTTCGTAATGGCAGCACATTGGTTACCGGCAATACAATATTTCTGATCTGATGAATATGTGCTGATTCCGGAATGTTTAATACCGGGCATTGAATTTTACGCGCAAGCCGGTTGATATTGATCCTGCTTAAAAACTTGCTCCAGGCAAACCGGCGCCGATGCGTAATGATAACCAGATCAATCTCATGTCGCATGGTGAAATTGCGGATGCTGCGCTCAATGCTGCCTTCCATCACATGGCTATAAATAAACCGGCCTTTCTCCATTTGTGGAATATACTCACCCTGCATGGCCATCATGCGACTTGTAGCAAGTGCCGTCTGATCAGCTTTAACTGCTATGATCTGACTCGCATTAATGGTAAATGGCAAAACAGAGGGCTGAACAATATACAGCAGGTGGATATCACATTTCAGTTCATTCGCCATGGGCAGGATGCTATCCAGCACCTGGCGACTTTTTTCTGTAAAGTCGACTACTACCAGTATCTGTTTTAATAGTTTTTCCATAGTCTGCTTAGTTGGCAAATTGCAGCACTTTAGAGAAGGCAGGCTCAGTGATTTCTCCATCTGCCACAAACCGAACCAATTCATTCGTTGTGCAGAAAGCGATACCAACACCTGCCTGTTCAATGATGCAGAGATCATTTTCCCCATCCGCAACTACCACGGAATTATCCAGGGGGATATCATAGCGATTGGAAAGATGTCTCAGCGCATTGGTTTTGCAAATGGGATGCGAGCAACTGCTTTCTTCGTTGTGATAGAAATAAGAAGGAATACGCACCTCTCCGGTAGCCTTCCCTTCAAAATATTCCAGTTGATTGGAGAGATGAAAATCTGCACCAATCTTGTTTTTTACATACTCTGTAATCAGGTGATAACTTTCACTCACAATACCCACGAGGTAACCTCTTTGTTTCAGCATGGCTACTACTGACTGAATATCATCAATCATGGGAATCTCAGTGGCAGTTTCAAGCAGATCGTCCATGCTGATACCTTTTAGCAGCAAGGATACCCGCTTGGTAAATGCGGAAGCGTCTTTTTCATGCAGACGGATCTGATCATATTCTTTTCTGAACCCGTATTTATCTGCACAGGTTTCAATAAAACTTCCTTTGAAAATGGTATGGTCCATATCAAAGACCACCATTTTTTTCATCTGATTCACCTGGTCTTCCATTACGGATTTCATTTCAGATGAAATCAGGTTGACCAGTTCCAGTTCATTCAGATTCACCAGTTCATTCTTCTGGCGCATGGCTTTCATGATAATCGCCCTGGTTACTTCCCGGCTCATTTTACCCAGGGCATGCCAGGGTTTGCTTTTGTTCTCGATATGCCCGATGGCAACTTCACTAATACGGGCCCGCATCAGGAACATATCAATCAGGATACCTATATCTACTCCATAATCCTGGAAAAATTCAATTCTCGAAAAGAATTGTTTACGCCCGGCGATCATCCCACTCAGTGGCTGACTGAAATGCGCCAATCCCGGATAAAAAATACTCAGCAGGGGTTTTGCAACCAGTTCTGTTACCCTGCCTGCGTTTCTTGAAAAAGTAGCTTTTACAAAATCAGCTTCATTTTCCAGTAAGGGTTTCGCAAGCAGCGCGATGGTGTCCTCCGGATACTCAATATCTCCATCGAGAAATATCAGGCTTTCATTTCGGGCCGCCTGAATGCCTTCTTTCATGGAGATTCCTTTTCCGCGTGCAGCACTGATGATGATTTCTGCGCCAGCCTCTCTCGCAATGGCAACCGTATCATCCACAGACTGATCGTCTACAACGATCACCTGGGAAACAACCGGCTGGGAGAGACAATAGGCAACTACCTGGCCGATTGTTTGTGCTTCGTTTAAAGCAGGGATAATAACTGTTACCATATTCACACAATTCTAGTCTCCAAATATGGACAGGGGGTATTAAGACCCGATTAAACACAGATTAAAAGGAAATTAAAAGGTAGTTTCTCAGCGGAACTGAGCTGCTGCGGGCAGGATTACCCGGAAAATGGTGCCCTCTTTTTCATTGCTGTTTACCTCTAGTTGCCCCTTGTGCAGGCTGATAATGCGCTTTGCAAGTGCCAGCCCAAGCCCGAATCCCTTCTGGTGGGCATTGTGCGGAGAGCGATAAAAGGGAAGAAAAATATGTTCAATTTCTTCCTGTGCAATGATATCACCCCGGTTGGATATTTCAGTAATCAATTCTTTGTCGGT
>JAGKTB010000271.1:0-4443 GCA_018993145.1 Flavihumibacter sp. | reverse complement strand
ATAACACTATGAAAAATATAATCCAGGAATCTGTCGAAGCTTCGATTCAGGTGAAGAAATCCATCTTATTGGATGATGAGTTTCTGCAACGAATCGAGGAGGCGGTAAATAGTATACTGCTTGCATTTCAACAGGGAAAGCGCATTTACTTCTGTGGTAATGGAGGCAGCGCTGCTGATGCTCAACACCTGGCAGCAGAATTCAGCGGACGTTTTTATAAAAACAGAAAAGCTCTTCCGGCAGAAGCCTTGCATTGCAATACTTCCTATCTCACTGCAGTTGCAAACGACTTTGGATACGATGAGATTTACGCACGGATAGTAGAAGGCATATTGGAACCAGGTGATGTATTGATTGGGTTATCCACTTCTGGCAATTCTCCCAATATTGTAAAAGCGTTTGAATCGGCGAGGCTGCGCTCCATAACCACGATTGGATTTACCGGAAGAAAAGGTGGACAGCTGGCAGCCTTAAGCGATCTTCTTTTTAATGTGCCCTCTGATGATACACCGAGAATTCAGGAAAGTCATATTATGGTGGGACATATCATTTGCCAGTTAGTGGAAGCAAAATTTTTCGCCTGATGGATTGGTTAAAGCCGGATAAAACCTGGACGCTCTTTCTGGATCGCGATGGTGTGATTAATTACGAGAAAGTAAATGATTATATCTACAACACGGGTGAATTTAAGTTTTACGAAGGTGTATTGGAAGCCATGCATATTTTCCGTCAGCTATTTGGCAGAATCATCCTGGTAACCAACCAGCGCGGAATTGAAAAGGGGCTGATGTCTGTACAAAATCTGGAAGATATCCACCATTATATGCAGTCAGAACTGTCAAAAGTTGATGGCGTTTTCGATGCTATATTTTACTGCAGTTCGCTGGATGATCAGCATCCCAATCGCAAGCCGCAGCCTGGAATGGCTTACCAGGCCCGGGAAAAGTATCCTGAGATAGATTTCACCAGGTCTGTCATGGTGGGCAACAACCTGAGTGATATGTATTTCGGCAGAAATACAGGAATGAAAACCGTTTATGTTCAAACTACCCATCCTGATCTCCCACTCCCCCACCCTTCGGTAGACCTCGCGTGCAAGGACCTGTTAAATTTTGCGAAGTTGCTGGAGCCGGCATTAAAATGGTAACTTAGATGGGTCTGAGAAATATGAAAAAACTAATATTTATAGCTGTATTGGCGTTTGGATGTGCTCAGCTAAACGCACAACGTACATTTTCTGAAAACGAACTGAAACAACTTCAGTCAAGAGAAGACAGCCTGCGTATTCAGGCAGATAGTATGATCAATGCCCTGAGTCCGGGTAAACGTTTTTTAAGCGATAGTGTTTTTGTGCGCATGCTGGTTCGTGCATTGAGAATACCTCATTCTTTCCAATATTCATTTGACTCCCTTCAGACCATATCAAGATTGTATGCACCGGACAGCAGTTTCCGGATCTTCACCTGGCAGTTGAAAAAAGATGAATACTTCTATTACCAGAAAGGAGCTATTCAGTTGCGGACAAAAGATGGATCACTTCGGCTTTATCCCCTTTTTGATGCCTCCATGTTCACCAGTAATCCGCTGGATTCCGTTCGCAGCAGAAATAACTGGATAGGTGCTATTTATTACAAAGTGATACAGAAAACCTGGAACGGTAAAAACTACTATACATTGCTTGGCTTTGACGGATTCACAGTGGGCAGTAACCGAAAATGGATGGAAGTGCTGACTTTTGATGAGTCCACCGGTGAACCTCGGTTTGGCGGACCATTTTTTAAAGTGAAACATGATACAGCCAAGGCTGAACAGGTGCTGAACAGGTTTGTGATTGAGTACAAAAAGGAGGCCAGTACCACGTTCAATTACAATCCTGAAATGGATATGATCATTGTAGACCACCTGATCTCGGAAACTCAGGAACCTCATCGTCCGGAGACCTATATTCCAGACGGTGATTTTGAAGGGTTCCAATGGAAAAACGGGGTTTGGGTGCATATATCCAAGGTATTCACTGATGTGCCTGACGAATTCAAGCGAATCGATCCATTGTTGGGTAATGCACCTGCAGAGGATGCCATTCGTGATAAAGATGGTACCATCAATGAAAAAAAGCTGGAAGAACGCTCCAGGAAAAACATAGAAAAAGCAGCCGAGAAAGAGAAACCCAAACCGAAGAAACCGGGTGGCGGACAATAACAGCAAAATACCGTTCAGGCAACTACTGCTGCAGTATAGCAATACTGCTATCAATATTCTTTTCCCACTGATTCTTTTCCCTTACATGACCCGAACGCTCGGTCCGGAGGGGTATGGTGTTATTGGTTTTTACGAATCGCTGATGTCGGTGGTAATCGTTCTTTCAGCCTTCGGTGTTCAGTACTATGGTCTACGTTTACTTAGTAAAATAGCAATCGGAGATGCACGTGAAGCTAATTCTGTATTACATCTGATCCTGATAAACCTGGTAATGGCTTTTTTGGGTGTAGTTTGTTATTCCATCTATTTATTTTTCAAACCCGCTGTTATTGGATCAGGTACCATTGCATTTTTGTACGGTTTTATTATGCTGCAATACATGTTGCACATGGATTGGTATTTTCAATCACAGGAGCGTTTTCAGTTATTACTTACGAGAACCTTGATCGCGCGCTTGCTGGTTCTGGTAACATCTTTAATTTTTGTTAGACGTCCATCAGATCTAATATATTATATCATCATATCCGCTTGTAATTATTTATTTATTTCCAGCGTTGCAGTTTATAATATTCGCGATCTGTTGCCCTATTGGAAATGGGATTTTAAATTATTTAAAAAATTGTTGAGGGCGCTAACTCCTTTTGCAGTGCTGGGTGTTTTGGGCTCAGTGTATTTTGCGTTTGATACCATTTTACTTGCCCGGCTTGGACAACTAAAGGAACTTGGGTACTATACCGTTGCTGCCAAAATTGTGCGGATAGGAATTAATGTATTTTCTGGTGCTTCTGTTGTTTTCTTTGTTAAGCTCTTTCGCTCATCAGGAGATAAAACGCTGCAGGCTGATAGTTTACTCACAACAATTCATCTGAGTTATCCTATTGGCGCCATTCTATATTTTTTTGCTGAAGCTGTAATCTTTTTTGTTTCAGGAGTTGAATATCAACCTTCCATTCACTTGCTTCGTATATTCTCCCTATTATGGCTGGTCGTTCCTTTTCATGATTTTTTTGTGCTACAGGTACTGGTTTTTAATCACAGGGAAAAATGGGTTTTGTTTATTTATCTGTCTGCCACCATTGTTTCCTTCCTGCTGAACCTGTTACTCATACCGATCTGGTTCAGCACCGGTGCTGCATGGGCCATTGTCCTTTCAGAAACTCTTGTATTTGTTTTAGGTATTTATTTTTCCAGGAAATATTTTTCTGTCAACAAACAGCAATGGTTGGAAATTGTGGGTGTGCTGGTAGTTTTTCCAATTGCATATGGAGTTTTTAAACTAACGAATCAGTTGTTCATTTCTCCGTTGCTAAAAATTATTTCAGGAACTGGCATCACGCTGGCCCTCCATGTTCTATTGCAGATAAGTGTATTTAAAAGCCGTATCTGGAATATTGGCTGGATGGCATTTAAAGCAAGAATAAATCGGATGACCGCCTGATTAATCGTCCAGTTTGAGAACAGCCAGGAACGCTTCCTGGGGTACTTCCACCGCACCGATTTGACGCATCCGCTTTTTACCCTCTTTCTGCTTTTCCAGGAGTTTACGTTTCCGGCTGATATCACCACCATAACATTTGGCAGTAACATCTTTCCGCATAGCGCTGATATTTTCGCGCGCTACTATCTTAGCTCCGATTGCAGCCTGAATGGCAATCAGGAATTGCTGGCGTGGCAATAATTCTTTTAGTTTCTCACAAAGCTTACGACCAAAATCATTGGCCCTGCCCCGGTGAATCAGAGCACTCAACGCGTCAACTCTTTCTGCATTAAGCAGAATATCCATTTTTACGATATCCGCTTCCCGGTAACCGATTGGATGATAGTCGAAGGAGGCGTAACCTCTGGTCTGGCTCTTTAGCTTATCATAAAAATCAAAAACGATCTCAGTAAGCGGCATTTCAAAAATCAGTTCAACACGTGTCTGCGTCAGGTAACTCTGATTGATCAGGATACCTCTTTTGCCGAGACAGAGTGTCATGATATTTCCGATATACTCAGGTTTGGTAATGATCTGCGCTTTGATAAAGGGCTCTTCAATCCGGTCGATCCGGCTTGGATCCGGCATTTCAGTTGGGTTGTTGACAATTACCTTTTCTCCTTTACTGGTATAGGCAATAAAACTTACGTTCGGAACTGTAGTGATTACAGTTTGATTGAACTCCCGTTCCAGTCGCTCCTGGATAATTTCCATGTGCAGCATACCCAGGAATCCACAACGGAAACCAAAACCCAGGGCCTGAGATG
>JAGKTB010000270.1:0-4824 GCA_018993145.1 Flavihumibacter sp. | reverse complement strand
CGGTTGATGGAGAAGGAAGGGTTTGTCGAAAAAAACTTTGATGAGGCGGCCGACGTGTATGTGATCAATACCTGTTCTGTAACTGATAATGCGGATAAGGAATGTCGCCAGTTGGTTCGCCGGATCCAGCGCAGGGCGCCAGAGAGCATGGTTGTGATTACGGGCTGTTATGCGCAGTTAAAACCCAAGGAAATTGCACAGATTCCGGGGGTGGATTTGGTTTTGGGAGCAGCTGAGAAATTCAATATTGCGCAGCACTTAGAAGCGCTCACTAAATCTGATCAGGCAAAAATCTGCAGTTGTGATATAGAGGAAGTAAATGGATTCAATGCTTCCTGGTCGGTTAACGATCGTACGCGTACCTTTCTGAAAGTGCAGGATGGATGTGATTACAGTTGTTCCTTTTGCACCATACCCATGGCAAGAGGAAAGAGCCGGAGTGATTCGATTCAGAATGTATTGGAAAATGCAAAGAAGATTGCATCGGAAGGAGTGAAAGAAATCGTGTTAACAGGTGTAAACCTGGGTGATTTTGGAAAAGGACCGGATGGCAATAAAAAACACGAAGAAAGTTTTTATGAACTGGTTCGTGTGCTGGATGAAGTAGAAGGAATTGAACGCTACAGAATCTCTTCCATAGAACCGAATCTGCTGACCAATGAGATCATTGAATTTGTGGCAGGCAGTAAAAAGTTTATGCCGCATTTTCATATACCATTGCAAAGCGGAAGCAATACACTACTGGCACTTATTCGTAGACGTTATAAGCGGGAATTGTATGCAGACAGGGTACAGCGGATCAAGACCCTGATGCCGGCTGCATCGATTGGGGTGGATGTGATAGTAGGATTCCCGGGAGAAACAGAAAAGGAGTTCCAGGAAACATTTGATTTTTTACATGAATTGGACGTGAGTTACCTGCATGTGTTTACCTATTCCGAAAGGCCAAATACAGTTGCATTGGAGATAAAACCGGTGGTGCCTGTGCAGGTACGCAATGAGCGGAATAAAACCCTGCGCAACCTGAGTTATATGAAGCAACAGTATTTTCAACAGCAACATAGTGGACAAAAAAGAAAAGTATTGTTTGAGGGGCATGCAAAAAATGGAATGATGGAAGGTTATACAGATAATTATATCCGTGTATCAACACCTTACCGGGCAGAATGGGTGAATCAATTGGTAGAATGGTCGCTTTGATTTTATAAAAACTGCGAAAAAAATTTTGCGGAAATCATTCAGCCCTTATCTTTGCAATCCCGTTAAACGACGGGTTGATCTTTTCAGAAGGAAGCATAGCTCAGCTGGTTCAGAGCATCTGCCTTACAAGCAGAGGGTCCGCGGTTCGAATCCGTGTGCTTCCACATCCCTTTCGGGAGCATAGCTCAGCTGGTTCAGAGCATCTGCCTTACAAGCAGAGGGTCCGCGGTTCGAATCCGTGTGCTCCCACAAAAGAAGCCTCGCATTTTTGCGGGGCTTTTTTATTTTTACAGTAAAGAATCGATTTATGTTCAATTACAAAGAAGGTCAGGAGCATGAGTTTCAGGTGGAGGTGGATGTATTAACAGATACCGGAACGCCCTACCAGCTGATTGTATGGAACGATGAAGTAAACACCTTCGACTGGGTGATTGAAACCCTTATTTCGGTATGCGGACATACACCTGAGCAGGCCGAACAGTGTGCCCTTTTTATTCATACCAAAGGCAAATACGCAGTGAAAAATGGTGAATACGAAGAATTGAAAACCATGTGTGATGCCATTACTGAAAGAGGCATTGGTGCTACTGTAGAAATCACAGCCTGATATGCCTGTTTTCCTGCTGGAAGAAGCACTGCTATTTCCCCCTGTGGAGCTGGCAAATGAAGATGGCCTGTTGGCGGTTGGGGGTGATTTATCAGTAGAACGATTGCTGCTCGCCTATCGTTCCGGCATCTTTCCCTGGTATGATGAAGGCCCAATCTTGTGGTGGAGTCCGGATCCCCGATTTGTATTATTTCCTGCTGAATTACGGATCCACAAAAGTATGCGGCCCTACCTGAACCAGCCCAAATATGACTATCGGTACAATACTGCTTTTCGCCGGGTAATTGAATCCTGTGGGAAAGTGCCACGCAGGGACCAACCGGGAACCTGGATACAGCCTGAATTAATTGAAGCGTATACGCGACTGCACGAACTGGGTTTTGTAATAAGTGCAGAGTCCTGGGAGCATGGGGAACTCGTAGGTGGCCTGTATGGCGTGCGATTAGGTCACTTTTTCTTTGGGGAAAGTATGTTCTCGTTGAAACCTAATGCCAGCAAATTTGCCTTTATCAAACTGGTGCAGCAATTGGCATCTGAAGGCGTAGAGCTGATCGATTGCCAGGTGTATACGGAACACCTGGAGTCCCTGGGCGCACGAATGATCCCCCGGGCTGAATTTATTCAACTGCTGAACCGGGGACTCTCTTCCTGAATTAAAACCGCGTACCCAGGTAATGGGGTAACATCTTGCGCCAGGTAGGCCAGTCGTGGGTCATGTCTGATCCCCAGATATCCAGTTCATACCAGATACCCTTATTATAAAGGATGGAAGCCATGCTACGAGCTGCATCAGGCGCTTCATGTGCTCCACTGCCGGAGAGCAGGTGGATATGATGACTGGCGCGGATCTGTTCCAGGATGGCATGATCAGAGAGGTTGGGCATATAATGAGCCGGACTGTTATAATAAACATCTTCATCAAAATAGCCCTTGGTGTATTCTGTGAGGTCGTACACCCCGCTCATAGCAATAATGCCATTGATAAGATCGGGCCGCTTGAAAAAGAGGTTGGCGCTGTGCAGGGCGCCAAAGGAAGCGCCACAAGCGATAATGGGGGTATCAAAAGAAGTGTTCATCTTAATAAAAGGAACCACTTCATTGTAGACATAATCATTCCATTGCTGGTGGCGGATGGATTTATGGCGGGGATCCATCTCGTTATTCATCCAGCTTTCGCGGTTGATGCTGTCGATGGAAAATACTTTCACTTTACCTGATTCAATAAAAGGGGCGATAGCATCAATCAGTTGGAAACGTTCGTACTCGAGGTAGTCGGCTGCCGCAGTGGGAATCAGCAACAAGGCAAAACCGTAATGGCCATAACTGGCGATGGGCATTTCTTTTTGAAGCGCCGGACTGTACCAGGAGCTGAGCTCTCGTTTCATAAAGTCTGTTGTTTAAATGAAAATAAGCTAAAAATTTTCCGCCTGGATGGGGTAATACAAAAATTGGATAAATCTGTTTAATTTATTATATTTAATGGTCGCAATTTTTTAAGCGATGCTTACCCCGGCCCGTTGAAACCTGAATCCACATCTAACATTTTTTGAAGGACTAAACGGTTAATTATGAAACGATTGTTCGATTTGTCACAGGCCAGTACCGCCAAGCTTGTAATCATCGTTCTGGCATTGTATGCCGCGATCGCTGCGGTAACCATTGTGGTTTGGACCAACTGATGATCATACTTCCAGCGGGATACTGATTCTTGAGCCGGAAGACAAAGACTGATAGAGTAGCCCCCTGATAAAGTCATTATCAGGAGATGGGGAGATTTTTTCCTTAAAGGATTCCAACCGGTTTCCAAGAGCATAAGGATCTTCCAGGTAACCCATTCCCCAAAATTTTCCTTTTTCCAGCAGGTAGACCGCATAGCGTTTGGTGAAATACTGATCTTTTTCAACCAGGGCAACGGTGGGAAATTGTTGCTGGTATTCTTCTATGGCACGCGTCAGGTATTGATTGTATAGAACGGGCTCCTGTAATTCCAGGTTGCCTCCCTGTTCCAGTTTTTCTTTTACGCGACGAATAAACTGGTGGCCTTCCTGCAACCAGTTGAACGTATGCAGGGCGGGTAAATTGGTTCGCTTTTTTTCTATGACCAATTGAAGGAGGCCATTCCTGTTTTCATAACAATAGAGGCCATAGCGATGGTGGTATTTTTTCTGGCTGCGGTTGAAAGGAGGCCAGAGTTGCCGGATTTCCTGGCTTTCCAGGATCAGTGCCATGAGTTCACTTGCACAGGTCGTGAACCGGATATGATGCACCTGGCGCATCAGGTCCTGCTTTCGCTTGCCTTTATCATTATTGGAAAAATGGGTACGTACTCTTTTGTTCAGGTTCACTGCCTTGCCTACATAAAGGACCTGCTTTTTGGCTGATTCAAAATAATAGACCCCGGGTCCCTGTGGCAATTGGTCCAGTTCTTCCACCGGTAAATTGGGAGGTAAAAACTGTTCCGCATTTTTTCCCTTAGTCATAGCCGTTAGGATCTTTCCTTCATCTGCTTCTACCATACGCGCAAATAGAATACTGGTGGCAGCTGCGTCACCTTCTGCCCTATGCCGGTTTTCAATCGGGATAGACAAGGACCTGCAGAGATTGCCTAAACTATAACTGGCGAGACCAGGAAACACTTGTCTGGCCAGTCTAACAGTGCAGAGTTTTTTTGATCGCAACGGGAAGCCGGCTTCAGCTAGGTGGCTTTGCACAAAGGAATAATCAAAGTTCACATGATGCGCCACGAAAATCCGGTTCTGCAGCAGGTTGTGAATATGTGGCGCAATGCTGTCAAAAGAAGGTGCATTGATCACCATTTCATCTGATATGCCGGTAAGTGCTGTGATGGCGCGGGGGATGGGGCGGCCGGGATTAATCAGGGTACTATACCTTCCCTCCTCTTCCCTGCCATTGTGCAGGATGATGGCAATTTCGGTGATGGCATTGCTGGAGGCAAAGCCGCCGGTGGTTTCTATGTCGACGATAGCAAACATGAGGAAGTGAAAGGTGAAAAGTGA
>JAGKTB010000014.1:0-4018 GCA_018993145.1 Flavihumibacter sp. | reverse complement strand
TAAAACCAGGGAAGCAATTGAATTTGAGGTTTGCCTCCCACTGAACCAATAACGGAAGGCATTTTATCTGCATTCAGGTCCTGTAGCAGATCCTGGTTGATGCGTACGCCATAGCGGAATAGCAGGTCATCCAGTTCGAGTCCGCGGTCAAAGGCAATAAATTCATTTTGCGTGCGCTGGAGACTGTCCATCTCTGCGTAGAGCTTATCAATCATCCAGAGCAGTTTGCCACCCTGCATCACATACTGATCCAGTTTGATTTTCTGTTCATCACTGAAGGCACTGGTAGGTTTGGCAATGATCAGTGCATCAAAAACCGGGGGGATCAATCCCACGCTATCAATAGGCAGAATGCGGAACGCATAGTTTTTACGTAATACATTTTCAATCAGATCCTGTACCTGGTACGTGAGTGGCTGCCCATTTCCAACCAGGTAGCCGATCAGAGGCACGGTATCCTGGTTCAGTTGTTTGATCGCATTGGCAAACTTGAATTCTAGCAGGGCTTCTGCTGTATTGAGTGATTCGAGTCCGCCTGCTGCACTCACTCCCTGCAACAAATCAATCGCAGTAGTTCTGCCTTTGTGCTGGATGACGGCACCCGGAAATACCAGGCGCTCTTCCTGTCCCTCTCCTTCCTTCGTTTGCGCCTTAATGTTAGTAGGGTTGAGTCCCAGGCGCGATAAGGAATCATACAGGATCGCTTTCGCCGTATCATTCAATCCTTCTCCGGGTTTAATAAACTGAAACCGGATATTGGATTTCCCAACAGCTTTGAATTCGCGCAGCAGATCATCGGTACTGGCAGCGAGTTTCTTGAAGCCGGCGGGTAATTCGCCACTTAATAAGACATCGATCTGTACAGGTTCTTCAATTTCGTTTAAGAGCTTGCGGGTGGGTGATGATAACGTGTATCGGCCTTCTGCAGTAAGATCTAATCTCACCGGAACTTGTTCCGCGAGCCAGTTTACTGCGATAACAACCAGCAGTAAGAGTATCCAATAAAATTTGTTGGAAAGCAGGTTCTTTTTCATACTTACTGGTTCAGCGCAATTTTACGGTTGGTGATGAGCAGAAAAAAAGCAATTACGCTGCCGAAATAAATGATATCCCGACTATCTACTACGCCTCTGCTGATGCTTTGATAATGGAAATCGATACCTATTTTTTGCAACAGGTAATCAGCATTTCCCTGCAGGGCGGGTAACTGGCTCAGCGCGTTAAAGCCGGTATATAATATGAAACACATAAATGCACTCAGAAGAAAGGCGATCACACTGTTCGAGTTCAGGCTGCTGCACCAGGTACCGATGGCGGTAAAAACAGCAGCCAGCAAAAACAGTCCTATATAGGATCCGATGGTGCCACCCCAATCGATGCCTTTATCTACCGCCAATGCTTGAACGCTGAATGCATAAAGGATGGTAGGCAGCAGTGCAATCACCACGATGGCATAGGCACCCAGGAATTTTCCAACAACCAGTTGAGATGGTTTCAGTGGCCGGGTTGCCAGGATCTCAAAGGTCCCTGCCCTGAATTCATCGGACCAGCTGCGCATAGTGACAGCGGGAACCAGGAAGAGCAGGATCCAGGGTGCCAGCTGGAAGAATTTATCCAGGCTCGCATACCCATAATCCAGGATGCTGGAATCGGGAAATACAAAAAGAAAAAGTCCGTTCAGCAGCAGGAAAACGACGATAGCCACCAGGCCAGTCAGACTTCCAAAAAACTGCCTGAACTCTTTTTTAGCAATTGACCACATAGGGGGTAAAAATAAGGGGATAAAACGGTGAAAGGTGAAAAGTGAAAGGTGAAAGCCAGAAAATCTGATTTTTTCACTTTTCACCTTTCACTTTTCACTTCTTTATACTGCAAAGCTTTCCCCGCAGGCGCAGGTTCTGCTGGCATTGGGGTTACTGAAATAAAAACCTTTACCATTGAGACCGTCGGAGAATTCCAGGGTGGTGTTCACCAGGTAGAGAAAACTCTTCAAATCGGTTACTACCTTGATGCCATTGTCTTCAAATACCTGGTCGGCCGGCTTGCTCACATTGTCAAAATCCAGTTTGTAGCTGAGTCCGGAGCATCCTCCTCCCACAACGGAAACCCTCAGGAAATAATCCCCGGTTTTGTTTACATCTGCCTCATCCAGCAGCTTCAATACTTTATCCTTTGCTTTATCACTTACAAATAACATAGTCGTCTCCGTTTATTTCGATGTACAAATTTACACTTTTTCTCTCCGCCGCGGTGGGTGACACCCAACAAGGAGCACCCAACCCGGGGCACCCAACCGGTGAAATACCCTAAGTCTGAGGGAGGCTAGCTCCTTAACTCCTGCCTGAACAGTTCCCGCACCCACTCAATTTCAGTTTCTGTGGTGAAACGACCCAAGCCAAAGCGAAGGGCTGAATAGGATCGCTCATCTGAGAAGCCCATGGCTTTCAACACATAAGACGGTTCCAGGGTTGCAGAAGTGCAGGCCGAACCTGCAGACAAGGCCAGTTTTTTGTTAAACTGTAACAGCAGGCTGTTGGAATCCCGATCAGGGAAGGAGATATTCAGGGTATGTGGCAGGCGGTTGGATGGATGTCCGTTCAGGACCACACCCGGTACCAATAAGATTCCTTCCTGCAGGCGGTTTCGCAAAGTTGTAAGTCGCGCTGCCTCTGCCTCCATTTCCAACCTGCATAGATCAGCTGCTTTTCCAAGTCCCACTATACCCGGCACATTTAAGGTGCCCGATCTCATCCCTCGTTCATGACCTCCCCCATCCATTTGGGCGGTAAGTCGCACCCGCGGATCTCTTCTTCTCACATACACAGCTCCGGCTCCTTTGGGACCATAGATTTTATGTGCCGAAAGGGTTAAGATATCAATATGATCTGTCTCCACATCCACCGGGATCTTTCCTGCCGCCTGGGTGGCATCGGTGAAAAAGAGCACACCATGCTTTTTGGCAATAGCCCCGATTTCCCGAACGGGATGGATCACGCCTGTTTCATTGTTGGCATACATGATCGCAATCAGGATGGTGGTGGGCCGGATAGCAGCTTCCAGCTCCTGCAGGTTGATCATCCCGGTTGCATCCACCGGTAACCAGGTGATTTCCAGTCCTTTTTTCTCGAGGTGTTTACAGGTATCGATTACTGCCTTGTGTTCGGTTTGACAGGTAATAATATGGTTGCCTTTTGAGGTGTACATTTCTGCCACGCCCTTAATGGCCAGGTTCACCCCTTCTGTTGCTCCCGAGGTAAATACAATTTCCTGGGGAATGGCCCCGATCAACCGGGCTACCTGCTCACGCGCGAGCTCAACTGCCTCTTCAGCAGCCCAGCCATATGCATGTGACCGGCTGGCGGCATTGCCAAACTGTTTGGTGAAATAGGGCATCATGGCCTCCAGCACCCTCGGATCCATGGGGGTGGTGGCATTGTTATCCAAATAAACCGGTACCTGAAAAGGAGTTTCCATATACTTAGAACATAAAGTTACAAGCAATCGTTCGGATCTGGGTAAAGTCAGCCAAGCCACCCCTTATCTTTGAATTGCTGGTGGATGTCCTGCTCCTGACACACTTCCGCTGGTTCTAAAATCAGTTGGCACATGAATAAAATTGAACATATCGGGATTGCTGTAAAAAGCCTGGAAACCTCGATCCCGCTCTATGAAGCACTGTTAAATACACCCTGTTATAAAACGGAAGAAGTGACAACAGAAAAAGTGCGTACAGCCTTTTTCGAAGTGGGAGAAAGCAAAATTGAATTACTCGAAAGCACTGATCCTCAGGGAGTAATCGCCCGCTATATTGAGAAAAAAGGGGAAGGCATGCATCATATCGCGTTTGCCGTAGAGGATATTTATGCTGAAATGGAACGCCTCCGCGCAGCAGGATTTGAACTCCTCAATCCCGAACCCAAACCCGGGGCGGATAATAAGCTGGTTTGTTTTTTACATCCGAAGGGAACTACGGGGGTGTTGGTGGAGCTGTGTATGGAGGTGAAAGGTGAAAAGTGAA
>JAGKTB010000269.1:0-3755 GCA_018993145.1 Flavihumibacter sp. | reverse complement strand
CTGGGTTGCAGGTGCTGCATTTCGTGGATCATTCAACCGGAATATCCTTCCCTCCGTAGTTCCAATATACATCGTACTCGATGGGGTATAAGGCCCATGACTTAGCTTGATGGCCCGGATTCCGATATCATTACCCGATGGATTATTGGCATTGGTTTTTGCTGCTACACCGGTTAATTCTGTCCAGCCACTGCCTGCTGTTACAGTGGTGGCATTGGTAGTTCTGAAGATGCGGTTGAAATTGGCGTAATATAAGTTCTCCGGATTATCATTATCCAGGCTGAAATAAGTTACGAATTCTCCTTCACCACCACCCGGATTGGCAGTTAACCCACTGGAGGGCTCAATTGCATTTGCTGCATTGGGTGTGAGCCGAACCAGTGTTCCCAACTGACTCGTCACAAATAAGGTATAATCACTGAAGTTGATGAATTTGCCGATAGCAGCAGCACCACCATCACCCGATCCTGCCTGAACATGATCATTCACATTTCCATTTCTGAAATAAGCCCCGTTGTCCTGCATGCCTCCAATGAAATTATTCACCTGGTTGCCGGCTGCACGATGCTCCAGGTTCACATGATAATATTGCGCAGTCTGATAGCCGGTGATCATTGTCCAGTCTACCGGCAGGGTTTCAGAATCGGTACCCATAATATTGTCTGTTATATGCAGGCCTCCATCTGTTGCACAAAGCGCACGGTTCGCATTTGTGGGGTCAAATACCAGGTTGTGTATGTCAGGATGGTTATTATCATAATTGGCTACCGGGAAAGTAGTGGCAGATGCTCCCCAGTATTTATAACCACCAATCCAGCTGGTAGAAGTGGTATTGGAAAATCCATTCGTGGAACGATACAGGTTGGTTCCTCCTACAAATACCACATTGGGATTGTCTGGTTTCACGGTCAGCAACATATTGTAACCTCCCTGTAAGGCTAGTGGATCAATGCCATCCCGCTGTCCCGGGAAATTGGGCATATTTGAACTCAAATTGGTGAAGGTTGAATTGCTGAAATCAAACTTGAAAAGATCCGCTTCCGGCGATCCATTTGTTCCTTCCTGCGAAAGGCCATTTTCATACATGGCGTACAATATATTATTGTTGGATGGCGCCAGCGCGATGATTATTCTTTTCGCTGCTGTGGTTGGCGCTCCTGAACTGTTATAAGAGTTCGCTCTCCAGCCCTGTATGGAATCCTGGTTTACTGTCTGGCCACCCGCGAATCTTGTCCAGGAATTGACATTCCCGGTTGCACTCACCCATAACCCACGCAGGTCCTGATCAGCAAATCCTCCATTTACTGCCAGGTACACTCTTCCGGTACTTGTTACAGCAACATCCATCTGTCCATTGTCAGCTGCTGCCGGCTGAGATCCTGCAAATACTTCCTGGAAGCTCACTCCTTCATCCGTACTTCTCAATAATCTTCTGTGACCGGCTACATATACATGCCCGTTTACCGGGTTGACTACTATTTTATGTACAATGTCAAAGGCAGCATCAAATACTTCCAGGCTTCCCTGGAAGGTGCTGGTTACCCGCTGCCAGGTGGCCCCATTATCGGTTGATTTGAACAAGCCATTGCCCAGGTAAAAAGCGCCTCCCGCAGAGGGTGAAGCTGAGTTGCCCAATGGCTCTCCACCTCCCGCATACCAGATATTCTGTTTACCGGTTCTTGTGTCCTGTGCAATTGCAGTTACATTGTGGATTTCATTGTCCGGGGTTACTTTGGTCCAGCTGCTCCCTCCATCAGTGGACCTGAAGATACCTCCACTTACTGCACCTGCTATAATTACATTATTGCCGGCTGTTCCAAGCCGAACATCAAATGCTACAGCCCGGGTACGACCTCCGAAATTGGCTGGTCCGGCAGCCTGGTAAGTATTATCCGCAAAGGGCGATAGCCATCCTGCCTGCTCCTGCTCACGTACCGGAATTCTTCTTGCCATCGCCAACTCCCTGTCCATCACACCAATAGGAAATATGCCGGTTCCTCCATCCTTCAGCATATCGTACTCATATTGTACGCGCTGTTGACTAAAAAAGGCCCGCTCGGCCTGTGTTTTCTTTTTCCTTGGTTTATTTCCCCGGTAAATAGAACCGTTTTCCTGGGTATCAGCAGAAAATAAGAGAATGCCGGCAAGGATCACAGTTACTGTGGTAAGTGAGGCAGCAGTTATGACTTTGTTCATACGGAGTAGTTAAAGCCTACGTTTTTTTACAAAACGTTTTTATAAGCTTAGTGGTTGACACAAGTTATAAAAAACTATTCGTATTACCTTTGCACCCTTCACCCCCTTAACCGGGGGTATTTGTGTAATGAATTTGGAACATTTACTGGAGCAGTACGCTAAAGCCCCCCGCCTCTTTCAATTGGCGGACAGGCTCACTATGTCCGTACCCCAGCACCTCGTGCTGAAAAACCTGACCGGCAGCTCCCCGGAATTCTTGCTGACAGCGCTTTTCAAACATTCGGTCTCGGAACAACTCAATCATGTTGTTGTACTGAACGATGCCGAAGAAGCAGCATACTTCCACAATACTCTGGAAAGTTTGTCCAAAGCACTGGATCTTTTTTATTTCCCTTCTTCCTTCCGTATCAAAAAAAATTACCGGCTGCTGAATAGCAGTCACGTTATGCTGCGAACGGAAGCCCTGACCCGACTCAGTGCAGGGGGGAATAAAAAGATGGTCATCACCTATCCCGAAGCACTGTTTGAAAAACTGGTACGACCAGAAACCCTCAGTGGTAATATCATTCGCATTAAAGTGAATGATACCCTGGATACGGTGAAACTCTATGAACAGTTGACCGATGCAGGATTCACCCGGACTGATTTTGTTTATGAACCCGGACAATTCGCCGTACGTGGAGGCATCCTCGATATCTATTCCTTTGGTAATGAAAAACCCTATCGCGTAGAACTTTTCGGCAATGAGGTTGATAGTATCCGCCTCTTTGATCCTGAATCCCAACTCAGCGAACGAAAATTATTGCAGGTTAATATCATTCCAAATGTGCAGGCAGAAATGCCGGATGAAGCAACCATCTCCCTGTTTGATTATTTCCCCGAGAATACAGTGGTTTGGATGAACGACTGGACCTTTGTGAAAGAACGCCTCGAACTGCAGGAAGAAGAACTGGATTTGTTTCTCACCCGAAATGAAACGCATGTTCCCCGCGAAGAAGAGGATGAAGATAAACTCATTCGCACCATTATTAAAAAGGATGAGTTTCTCACGGCCGAAGAGATCGCTTCTATTCTGCAGCGTCATCATATTGTGGAACTCGAAGGCCATGCCAGCTGGCAGGGAAGAGTTTCTTATGAAGTGGATTTTCAAACCCGTCCGCAGCCTGCTTTCAATCGGCAGTTTGAATTATTGATCAAGGACCTGCAACAATGGGAGAAGAAAAAATTTCAATTGTATCTCTTCGCGGAAAATCCTAAACAGCTGGAGCGATTGCACAGTATCTTCTCCGACCTTAAGGCTGAAATCAATTTCACTCCCATTCCCGCAGCCATCCACGGTGGTTTTATTGATGAGGGATTGAAACTGGTTTGTTATACCGATCACCAGATCTTTCAGCGGTATCACAAGTACAAGGTTAAACAGGCCTATAATAAAAACAAGGCACTTACCATCCGCACCCTGCGTGAATTACAACCCGGTGATTTCGTATCACATATTGACCATGGGGTAGGAGTTTACAGTGGCTTGCAGAAACTGGAGGTGAATGGCAAATTGCAGG
>JAGKTB010000268.1:0-5716 GCA_018993145.1 Flavihumibacter sp. | reverse complement strand
AATGGAAGAGGGAGGAAGGGAACGGGAGGCAAAGGAGAAAGGAGACAAAGGAGACGGGAGGCAGGTAAGCGGAAACACCGGAGGAAAGGAAGCATGGAAGAGGAAACAAAGGAAAAATGGAAGAAAGGAAGAGGGAGGGGATTCTTCTCACGTCTGACATCTGACGTCTCACTTCTTCTTGTGGCCTCGCCAGGAATCGAACCTGGATCTGGAGCTTCGGAAACTCTTATACTATCCATTGTACTACGAGGCCGGCCTAAAAGGAGTGCAATATTACGGCATTTTCGGGAATTGGAGTGATTACAGCTTCAGGATCATTTTTACTGTTCTTTCATTGGTTGCCGGGAAATATACATTTAAGAAGTAGGTGCCCGACCTGTAGCCGCTCATATCCAATTGGTAGGTAGGGGAGGCAGTAGTGGTCTGGAAAAGAACCTGTCCCATACGATCCAATAACTGAAGCTGCATGGTCCCTCCCTGCCTGTTTACTACGGTCAGTTGACTAACCACCGGGTTGGGGAAGGTCAGAATCTTAGATTCCCCGGTGGCAATGAATTGGTACCTGTCAGATGTATCACTGGTACACCTGCCTTCTTTTAAGAATACCTGGTAATAACCGTTTTGATCGGGTTTGAAACTGGAACCTGTTGCTCCAGGAATCGGAATTCCATTGTACAGCCACTGATTCCCGGTCATAGCAGAAGAAAATAAGGTTCCATTGTTTTCGGTTACAACCGGCTTTGCAGCAAAGCTGATCCCGGTTATGATCACAATGACAGAATCGGTTTGAAAGCAGCTGTTTTGAGCCAGCACGGCATACCGGCCAGGTTGTTTTATCCAGAGTGTTTTGTCTTCAGGACTTCCAATTAACTGACCATTCAAAAACCAGGTATGAATATCAGTTCCTGTTGTTTGGGCAAGAATGCTGTCGCCCGGACATAATGTTGTTTCAGTTGGTAAAATCAATTGTGGGGGTATAGGGAAAGCCGGACTTGTAAAATACTGGTATGGCCCATATTCTTCCTTATTGTCGTATTGATATTTAACCCTCCACCTATAGGTAATACCTGGTTGTATGAACTGCCTGCCAAAGATTACAGAAATGCTTGTTTTTTCTTCTGTAAACTCCAGCCCGGATGCAAATACATTTTGAATGTTGTTGCCATCAAAAAGCTCAAAAAAGAACATGGAACCCGGTTCTAATTTTTTATAAATTTCTGATTTTAGTGAGACCAGGCAATTAGAATCAATTGAAGACTCATGTTTCTGCGAGTGAATGGGCTCCGGTTTGTATTTTGCAATCAGTCCATCTTTTCCATACAGATAAAAGTTGCTATCCGGACTAATTTTAATCCCATGAAACTGAAAGTATTCATTATGAATTCGTTTCCAGTTTTGGCCGCCATCAGATGTTGCGAAAACAGTACCATCTTCGGCGGCTACGATTCCTACTGAATCATTCAGAAATTTAATGGCAATCAAATCTTCATGAAAAGAAGGAGATAGCTGAATCGATTGCCAGCTTTGTCCTCCATCATTCGTCTTGTACAATTGCCGGTCTGAATTGGAAAGGTATCCAATCGAATCACTTGGAAATTCCAGCTGTAATATCTGGTATTCATTTTCAGGAAAGATCTTGTTCCAGCTTTTTCCTCCATCAGTTGTTTTATATAAAAAACTGTATAGCACTCCGAAACCTTCCTTTTCATTCAGAAAGTGAGATTTGTTAAAGTTCTCTTCATAGGTCATTGGATTCAGAACCAGTTCCCAGGTATTGCCTTTATTGGTAGATTTTAAAATATTGTACCTGTTACCTTCATTTGTATGGAGGAATAGTAAAGAATCAGCTAGTACCTGCATTCCGACAACCGTCTCCTGGCCCCCTTCCTGAAAACTCCGCGATGTCCAGGTATTTCCGCCGTCATTAGTGAAATAATAGCGGCTTGGTCTATCTACGGTCATAAAGCCATTGTTCACATCAAAAAAATGAATGGTTTTGATAATTCCCCGATCATCTATCGGACTGCTTATATCAACAGCCAGCGGCTCCCAAACCTTGCCTCCATTACCTGATTTGTAGATAGTTTTGTTACTGGAAATGTACAGGGTGTTTTCTGAGGGTACTGCTAAATCGCTCAAATAGTCATAAGGCGAGCTGAAGAATTGCCAGGTTTTTCCACCATCAATTGTTTTTAATAAACGGCCTTTATTTCCTGCAACGAACCCAATCTGACTATTTAAAAAATAGATGGCCCCCAGTTCATAATAACCAAAAAAATTCGGAACCGGTGAGATGGATGTCCAGGTTATCCCGGCATCTGTTGTTTTGTACACTTTTCCATAATCACAGGAAACAAATCCATCTGTATCATTGATGAATTGTATGCCAAGTACATTGGCATCAAACCGGGTGCCTGTCCAGTTGCTGCCATAATCTTCCGTTCGGAGCAAGGTAGAATGTTCCCTGAAAGCAAAACCAATTCGGTTCTTTGTAAAGTGAATCAATCTTGTATTGGAAGGTGAAACATTTACCTCGGCCTGTTTTTTCCAGGATACGCCACCATCCGTTGTGTAAAGAATTTCATATTGTCCAAGTCCAACCCAACCGGTGTCTGCAGAAATAAATTCCATAGAGGCAATTGTTGCGTTGCAATTGAGGCTTGTCCAGGTTGTTCCCCCATCTGTCGTCCTGTACAGGATGCTATTATTCGACCCCAGGAAATAGGTACTGTCGTCAACAATATCCAGGTGCCTGATTTGATGTTCCGGTCTGAATGGTAAGCTCGACCAGTTTTGCCCGGCATCCCGACTGATAAATATTTCACGCAAAGCCCCGGAAATCAGTCCGGTGTTATTTTTTAATTCAAACAGTTGAGTAAATGGAAACGCCTGTTTTAACTGCCAGGAACTACCCTGGTCGTTTGTTTCATAAAGGTCTCCGTTGGAATTATAAAAATAACCATGTGAATCACTGGTGAAGGCGAGACTTCGAATTGGATAGTGTGCTGGCTGTGGGTGAATCCATTCCCATTGAGCATGCACCGGGACTTGAAATAATAGCAATAATAAACTGCCCAGTAAAGATCTAATCATAAAGGATGAGGTTTCAGAACGATGCGAATATAGTTCCCGTTTCTGGGTCTTGCAAGTTCTGAGGCTTGCATACTTATTCCCCCACCCGTCCGGTTCCACCCGACGGGTGAGGGAAAAATTTACCTTTAGGCAGGCAACCCGGAGCAACCCGAGCCCGTATAGACCCCAGGACATGGACATTACGGCACCCACAGACAACCTGCTGAAGCAACTGGTTGAGGGATGTGTTTCCCTCAAACGCCAGAGCCAGAAACGCTTTTACGAGCATTTTTATGGCTATGCCTATTCGGTTTGTCATCGCTACATTGCCAACGAAGAAGAAGTGGTGGAGGTGATCAACGATGGATTCCTGAAGATTTTCAGAGAAATGGAACGATTCCAGCTTCGCTATGATTCCTACGAAGCCTCCCTGAAAGCCTGGATCCGACGAATTTTCATTAATACGGCTATTGATCAGCTTCGGAAAAAACAACTGAACCTGGTGGCCATGCCTACAGAAGCCGAGGAGCAGACATTTTTGCCTTCAATCGCACCAACCGGACTTTCCAACATCTCCCACAAAGAATTACTGGCAATGGTTCGCCGGTTGAGTCCGGCTTATGGCCTTGTTTTTAATCTCTATGTGATTGATGGATATACACATGAAGAAATTGCTGCCATGCTGAAGATAAGTGTAGGTAGCTCCAAATCCAACCTGTCAAAAGCCCGGGCCAGATTGCAGAAAATGCTGGCGGAGGAACTACATCTAAACCATAACAATGAACGAAAAGCTATTCAATCTTAACCAGGGAGAAGAAGGTCTGGACGATCTCTTCCGCAATGCCGCTGATGCTGAGCAGCCGGCCGCGCCTGCCCATGCCTGGTTAAAAATGAATCTGCTCCTGGATGAAGAAGAGCAGAAACGCCGCCGTGGGTTCGCCTGGTGGTGGTTGCCGCTTTTATTGTTTATGGCAGGGCATCGCCATTTTGTTCCCGCACCCGGACGGTTGGAGGATGTGAATATTAAAACTTCTATTTCGCAAAGAGAAGCTTACAAATTTCAGAACGAAAAAAATATTTCCAGCCGTCAAATTTTGAAACATGATTTATCCGCCAATGAATTAGTTGCTGAGCAAAAGGATGCTGCTCCTTCTGCTTTAGCTACTGCTCAAAAATCAGCAGAATTAAAGCGCGGCGCTTCCTCTGACCAACTTAAAAAACCGAAGATTTATTCAACTACTTCGCGAGCGTTTTTTCAGTCAACAGCTTCCTTTAATAAACGCTCGAACAAGGAATCAACTGGATTGGAAACCCCCTTTGAAATTGCATTAACTTCAGATAATACCCTATACCCAAGTATGCCACAAAAACAGCAGTTGTCCCTTCCTGTTAGTGTATCAATTATAGATCCTGTGATACCCGGACAAACCATTGTATCAACCCGCAAACAGCAACCAGCAGCGTATCGATTCTATGTGTATGCTGGCGGCGGTGCCGACCTCGGTTTTGTGAATACCAGAAATTCAGCTGATGTTAAACCTGCTTATGGAGCGGGACTGGGATTGCAGCTCAATAAACGATGGGCAATGCAAGTTGGATTCACGCAAACCAGGAAAATTTACGAAGCTCCCGGTGATGCCTACACACCCAAAGCGGGATCCTATTATGACAACCCCAACTTCGTTATAAATGAAGTATATGCCGATTGTGCTATTTTTGAAATTCCCCTGAGCGTCCGTTATAATTTTTTACCAAACCAGCAACACCAGGTTTTTGGAATGCTCAGTATGCAAAATGCAATCATGCAAAGAGAATCCTACGATTATTATTATACCCGTTTTGGTCAACCGGCTAAGGGATATTACACCTATCGCACCAAAGCACTCGAACTGTTTTCAGGAATTGGTTTCAGTATGGGATATGAATACCGTATCAGTGATCGTCTGCATGTTCAGGCTGCACCTTATTTGAATATTCCTACCAAAGGCATCGGTGAAGGATCTGTAAAACTCCGATCAGCCGGACTGTTTGCTGGTCTTCGTTATTCTTTCTGGAAGAAAAAATAAAATCAAGGCAACCCTTTTGAATTCGGATACGATTAGGTAAATAATCATACCACGCGCATCGCGCACTAATTCTATCATTATGTTGACAGCAACCTTAAGCTGCCGGCGAATCACATTCGTTGGCCTGGCCCTTTTATTCTTCTTATCCTGTAGCAAAAGCGGTACAGATGAACCAGCAAATCCTTGTGAAGGCCTCACCATAGTAGTGAATGGAACGGTTACGAATACAGCTGGTCCGGGTAGTACAACCGGTTCCATTGCAGCTACTGCAACAGGCGGTTCCGGCTTTATCTTCAGCCTGAATAATGGTCCGTTTCAGGCTTCTGGAACCTTTTCCAACCTGGCTGCCGGTACCCATACGATCCGTGCAAAGAATAGTGATGGTTGTATTGGAAGCGGAAGTTTTACAGTCGCCGATGGTGATCCATGCGCCGGAAAAACTATCTCGGTAACGGTTGATGTTAGTTCGTCTGAAAAATGTGGGAAAACAGGAACCATCACCGTTACCGCTTCCGGCAGTACAGGCTTTACCTATCGCCTGAATGCCAGTGGCACTTACCAGGCATCCAACAACTTCA
>JAGKTB010000267.1:0-3151 GCA_018993145.1 Flavihumibacter sp. | reverse complement strand
CCCTTCAAAGTTTTTGAAGGTAATAAACCAACCAATTCAATTTTAGTTAAAGAGTTGAATCCCTTTACATTAGGGCAATTAATAGCTTTTTATGAGCATAAGATTTTCGTACAGGGTATTATCTGGAATATTTACAGTTTTGATCAGTGGGGAGTAGAACTGGGTAAACAGCTGGCAAATAAAATACTGCCGGAATTGCTGGATGATACCCCGGTAAGCTCTCACGACTCCAGTACAAACGGACTCATTAATCTGTATAAAAAAATGAGATAAAAAGGTTTTCAGGAGCAGCTTTCGGGCTGCTTTTTTTATCTTTAAATAAAACATGTTTCGATCCGGCTTGCTTCTACTAAGCTTAGTCTTATTGGTGATTGATGCAAATAGTCAGACAGGGTGTAAATTTCCATCCGTAAAATTCAAAGGGTTAGATATTGTTCCTTTCAATTTCAAACTTGGGGAAAGGGTGGATTTGTCTGAATTGAATAGTTTGCTAAACGGCAATTCAGGAAAAATAAAGCCAGTTGAAATCCCAACTGCAAAAATCCCGGAAACATTTACTGATCTCATGCCAAATGGCTGGCCCAAAAGTAGGGTTCTACCCTTTATTCCGAATAGTATTCCAGTGGTACCGAGTGAAAGAAAATAAAATAGGCTGAGGTTTCTTATCTTAGCCGCCAGTCTAAACATATTCGTAGCATGGCACCACAACATGAAGAAGATTTTGATGCGAACCTGGCTGGTGAAGAAGGTCAATCTGAAGAAACAAAATCCAGTTGGTTTAAGCGGATAAAAAAAGGAATTCTTACAAGTACCGCAGAAATGAAGGAAGCTCCGGAAGGTCTTTGGGCCAAATGCCCGGAATGTAATTTTATCTGTACCATGAATGAATTGCGGGAGCAGTTATTCGTTTGTCCGAAATGTAATTACCATCACCGTATCGGTAGCGACGAGTATTTTGATATCGTATTTGATCCCGGAACCATGCAGGTAATGTTTGAAAACATCCGTTCCAAGGATTACCTGGGTTTTACCGATCTCAAACCTTATGAGAAGCGTTTACAGGAAATCTGGAGCAAAACAGATATTACTGATTCCATCCGGGTGGCAGCTGGAAAAATAAACGAACAGCCCATTGTAATTGCCTGCATGGATTTTGAATTCATCGGTGGTTCATTGGGAAGTGTGATGGGTGAGCGTATATCAAGGGCAGTAGATTATTGCCTGGAGCATTCCACCCCTCTCATGATCATTTGTAAGTCAGGCGGTGCCCGAATGATGGAAAGCGCCTTTTCACTGATGCAGTTAGCCAAGGTATCGGGTAAATTATCGCAAATGACAGATGCCCGCATTCCCTATATTTCGTTCCTTACTGATCCATCTTTTGGAGGTATTTCCGCTTCTTTTGGTATGCTGGGCGACCTGAATATAGCAGAACCAGGTGCTTTGATTGGCTTTGCTGGTCCACGTGTAATCAAGGAAACTATCAAAAAAGACCTGCCGGAAGGATTCCAGCGCAGTGAGTTTTTGCTGGAACACGGATTCCTGGACTTCATTGTAGACCGTAAAGAATTAAAAGAGCGCCTGAATACCCTGCTCATACTATTCAATAATTAAGCATAAAGAAGGGAGTTGTTGTGGAATTGAGGAACCGGTCTGCCTTTCATGAGTATTTTTTTGAAACCACCTACGTGGCCGGTATTGTATTGGTAGGAACGGAAGTAAAATCGCTCAGAGCCGGTAAAGTAAGTTTCAATGATGCTTATTGCCAGTTTCACAAGGGAGAATTATACGTCAAAAATCTGCATATTTCCGATTACGCATTTGGCACTACCCAGCGCCATGAGCCTACTCAGGAGCGGAAATTATTGTTGAAAAAGAAGGAGTTGCGCAAATTGGAGGCTAAAATCAAGGAAAAGGGGTACACCATTGTACCGCTTAAAATCTTTTTCAATGACCGCAACCTGGCCAAAATTGAGATTGGTTTAGGAAAGGGTAAAAAGCTCTACGATAAACGGGAAACCATCAAAAAAAGAGACGTGGAGCGCGACCTAAAACGTTATGTAAAGTAATTTATTGTATGTAAAATATCCTATAGTAAAAGTCCATTATTACTGTGTTTTTTCATTAATTTGACCCTATGCATCGTTTAATTCTGATATCCTTATTATGTATTGGCCTTCGTTCAGAGGCTCAAACACTGGCTGGTAGCTGGTACGGAAAGGCTGACGTGGTGCTGGATGGCACGTTCAACAACTATCTCACCCAACTTATCATCAAACAGAAGGGAAATAAAGTGGAGGGCATTTTCGGATACTATTTCCGGAATGGTTACCAAAGCTTTTATGTAAAGGGAACATATGATCCAAAGACCCGCCAGGTTATTATCAAAGACATACCCGTTGTATTTTATAAGGAAAACTCCATTGATGGAGTTACCTGTAATATGAGTTTTGAAGGAACGCTTCGGGTTTCCAAGGTAGGTAGTTTTGTGCGGGGTAATTTCTTGTCTGATGGTCAGTATAAATATACCTGTCCCGAGTTAAGAGTTCTTTTCTCCTTAGACTCGCTTGTACAGGAAGACTCCGTAATCAATGAAGGTCTCGCCAAAAAAGTTTGGCAACCATCAGTGGAAGATGTGATCGTGATGGATGATGAGGATGGTCCGGAGATCCGGAAAGCAACAACCCTACCCGGACTGACCAGAGAAACCGTTAAAGGCCCAAGCCTGGACGCGAATTCCCTGATCTCAAGATTTAAACAACGCCAGACAATCATCACATCTGAATTGAAAGTTTCCTCGGATTCTATAAGAGTGAGTTTCTATGATAATGGAGATATTGATGGTGATAGCATTTCTGTATTCCTGAATGGAACGCCGGTGTTGGAGAAACAAATGATCTCTGCTAAAGCGACAACCATCTATATCAAACTGGATCCGTCCAAGGAATTCCATGACCTTGCCATGTTTGCAGAAAACCTGGGTAGAATTCCGCCGAATACGGCACTCATGGTAGTTTACGATGGAGATACACCACAGGAAGTATTCCTGTCCAGTAATTTGCAGCAGAATGGTTCGGTGAGGATACGGAAGAAAGAGGTGAAACGTGAGAAGTGAGATGTGAAAAAGTGAAAGGTGAAAGGTGAAAGGTGA
>JAGKTB010000266.1:0-4957 GCA_018993145.1 Flavihumibacter sp. | reverse complement strand
CCTGTTTCGTTCAGAAAAAACTGACTGGTTTAAACCTTTCTTTGTAAACAGCATCAGCCAATCCCAATTTGCATTCCGGCGATTCCTGTTCCAATAAATGAAAAGAGGTAGGAGTTGTTCCTGTAAAGGTTCTGTAATCTCTTACCAGGTGTTGATAATCGTAATAATCAGCATCTACTGCCACTTTCAGCCAATCCCATCCAGGATTTGCATTTCTGGTATTATAAGCCCGGATAAAATGTAACAGCCTGGCATAAGTTTTAGGATTCACTCCCATCCGCTCATGAAAATTCCGTTTAAATTGCCTGGTACAAAGGCAGGCTTCTTTGGCCAACCAATCAAGCGAAACCAATCCATCTTTTTTAATCATCCACTTAATTGCCGTTTCAACAGGATCCATTTCCATTTTTCTTTGGCTAAGCAATGAACGAACAAAACGATCACCAATGGTTAACATTCCAGCGTAATTGTCAGCATAAAGTAATTCTTCAAAAAAACACTTGATCCCAGGGAAAATGAGTTCCGCATTTACAATTTGATTCGCCAGGTCCGGTGCAGGAATACCGGTTAACCGAAACAGGGAAGAAGAATGAAACACTACCTGAAAATTGAGAAAATTGCCCTTTGTATACCTTGGCATCACGGATGTTTGCTGACCAATCATGGCCATAGAAAAAGGAAAGGGAATTATCTCCTGGTCAGATATGGCAAACTGCAAATCACCCTTTAGAATAAAATGTAAACAAAGCTCTGGCTTTGGAGGATAGGCTTTAAAAGAGAGGGAGTCAGCTTCCTCAAAACTGAAATGAACAATCCTGTAACATTGAACAAGATCCCGCAAAGCAGGGTGAGGAGGATAATCCTTCAACAGCATAGTAAAAAGTGATTCAATAAATTTACACTAAAATTGACTCCATTACACTTTGTGATGCATGTCACCATAAATCTGCCATATACCTGATACTTTGCAGCCATTAATCAATTCAATATGGCGAAGGAATTCTGGGATCAGCGTTATGCAGCCAATGAATCCGTTTACGGTTCGGAACCCAATGCCTTTTTCAAACAGTTTATAGACAATCATAAACCCGGCACAGTACTCCTGCCAGCCGAAGGGGAAGGAAGAAATGCCCTCTATGCCGCAAAAAAAGGCTGGATAGTACACGCATTCGATTACAGTGAGGTAGCCAGGGAAAAGGCATTGAAAGCTGCAGGAGAACAGGGATTAAAAATTGTCTACTGGAATCAATCCATTGAAGATTTTCGTGCTAATCAGCAATACGACTTGGTAGCCAGCATCTATGTGCACCTGCCTTCCGCCCTGCGCAAACAATACCACCAGGAACTGATCAAATCCATTCGCCCGGGCGGATACCTGTTATTGGAAGCATTTGCAAAAGAGCAGATAGAATATAATTCTGGCGGACCGAAAGATCCTGCCCTTTTATACGACGCCCCTACCCTTTGCAATGATTTTGCGTTTCTCCATGTACTGAGCTGCCAGCAGAAGGACCTGCATCTGAACGAAGGCCCATTCCATTCTGGAGAGGCAGCTGTATTGCGCTTAACTGTTCAAAAAATTTAAATCAACAGATAATGGAACAAATCACCTTAATGCCCAGAATTGGCGATATGGCCCCTGATTTTGAAGCGGTAACTACTACCGGAAAAATTCAGTTTTCGGATTATAATAGAGGATCCTGGGTTATCCTGTTTTCACACCCAGCTGATTTTACACCTGTATGCACAACCGAAATGAGTGGTTTTGCATTGGAGAAAGAATTCTTTGCCCAGCACAATACCAAATTAATGGGACTCAGTATCGACAGTATCCATGCGCATATTGCCTGGGTAAATGCAGTCTATGAAAAAACAGGAGTGCTTTTTGAATTTCCTCTAGTAGCAGATATTGATATGTCAGTATCCAAACTTTATGGGATGCTTCAGCCAGGAGAAAGTGAAACAGCTGCCGTACGTGCAGTATTTATTATGGACCCTGAAGGGAAAGTACGATTGATCATGTATTATCCCTTAAATGTGGGCAGAAATATGGAAGAAATAAAACGGGCACTGCTGGCATTGCAAACCTCCGATCAGCACAAATGCGCGATGCCGCTTAACTGGACACCCGGAGAAAAAGTTATTGTACCTGCACCCAAAACTGTTGAAGCACTGCAGGAAAGAAAAAAGAGCGATCTGGAAATGGTAGATTGGTACCTCGCTAAACGTTCATTGAACTAAGGGCTACTTACGACTACACACTCATGAGAAAGTCCCGGTGCTGCCGGGACTTTTATCTTTTCCAATCCGGCTCCATTCACTCGGACTAACACCATAGAACTTTTTAAAAGCAGTCGAAAAATGCTGCGCATGTTGGTAGCCGGTAGTTAAAGCAATTTCTGTAATGGTTTGCGATGTTTCGCGAAGCAGAACACATGCATATTCCATCCTCAATCGGTGAATAAATCCAAATAGGGTAGTTCCGAAGAGCTGTTTGAAACCTTTCTTCAATTTGAACTCATTAAGTAAAGCTAGTCTTGCCAACTGCGACAAACTGAAATCTTCCAGAAATCGCTGTTCCAGGATTTCCCTCAGTTGATACAACTGATCTATTTCCTGCTTTTTAAGTGAGCTGTTGGCTTTTTGGCGTTCAAATCCCGCCTTCATATTTTCCAGCTGCTGAAACAGTAATTCCATCACCCTGGATTGAAGCAGCAACCCTGAAATTCCTTTACTGCTGATGTTTCGGATCTGCTCTATCTGAAACCTGGTTTGAGGTGTAACCAGTTGTGTTGGATCACCATACCAGAAAGGCTCCCCTTTCTCCAGCTTACGTGCTACAGTTTCACCCCAAGCGCCTTCGTTACATACCAGTTGCCGAAGATAATCTGCTTTTAGCGTATAGGTGAGTCCGGATACCTGGCTGCCTCTTTTCAATAAATGGCGACAACCATCGGCCCAATAAAACAATCCGCCTTTTGATCTATCATGCCAATCGACAGATGGCAATCCATCCATTTCAGAAATAATAGTCCCCGATCCCGTAATGGAAAAGAAGACCAGATCAGGATCAGCACCACAGGCAACCCGGATATTTTCAGATAGGTCCCAGTTCCAGTCACCTACCTGTATATCTGCCACCATGGTGGCAGATGTCTCATACTTTCCAAACAAATCATGACTCGCATACAATCTACTACCAGATTGAATGGTATTGTTTACCACTGCTGCCACATCTTCATATTGGAGTTCTTTGACCATATCTGAATTGGATTGCAAAGCTAGGCTGCTGGTTTGATGAACTTGTTCCATTCATGGAAGGATTAATCCGTTTATCGTAGGACATGCTCCTTTTTGCGTAGGCTTTAACAAATTCAACAACAGAATTTTGCGTCCCTAAACCTTTTCTATGAAGCGTATTACACTATTCCTTTTATGGGTGAGTACCACCCTTGCATTATCCTGTTCCAAAAAAGATTCAACACCAGCATATCCGGATGGAAATGGTCAAGGCGCCAATCCCATCAAAAGGCCCCATGGTAACCCAACTGGACCGGCAGTTTCTAAACAGATCGGCCCTTCAGGCGGCAAGCTCATTTCCACTGATGGCACCATCAGTCTCGAGTTACCTGCCGGTGCTGTTGAAGCTCCTGTTTATTTTAGTATCCAACCGATTGAAAACACGCTGCTGGAGAGTCCTGGAAAAGCTTACCGTCTCTTGCCGGAGGGTGTTCAATTTTCGAAACCAGTGACTATCACCTATACTTTATCAGATCAGGAAGCAAAGGCGCTAAATCCCGATATATTATTTCTTGCCTACCAGGATGCTGAAGGTCATTATTACCTGGCAGCGAATTCGGAGATGAATTCAAATGGTGATAAAGTATCAGTACAGACTACACATTTTAGCGACTGGACAATAGCTGAATTACTGGAGGTAGTACCAGATACCACTCAGGTTTCACCTGGTGGAAAAGCCAATTTGAAACTGATGTGGCAACTGGGTTCTTTACTGGGACCACTTACACAGGACCAGCCAATTGGTGATTTGACAGAATACGATGGGTATGTATCAAAAGTATCCTGGTCGCTGGCTGCAGGAAAAGGGAACATTCAGCCAGATGGTATACGATGCATGTACAAGGCTCCCGGAACCGTACCTGCTGAAAACCCCGCGCTGGTATCTGTATCAGTTCCGATAACCATGTATAAGGCCAATCGCAAAGCAATATCCATATTGACTACACCTATAACAACGGTGCCGGATGAATATATGATGCTAAATGTTGATGGAGAAATTATGATCAACAAAGCACCGGAGAATGGAGAAAGCTGGTTGAATATGGAAGCTGATAAGTTCTATATAACGGCCAGGATGCAGAATGATAATAATATTTACATATTGATACCGGGAGGGGTAACAGCAACCGGATCCTATCCATATGGAGAAAATGAAAAGGAAGCCTATATAGATTATAGTTTGAATGAAGGAGATATTGACAATACCTACATCACTGAAAAACGAAATTGTGAGACATGTGATCTCGTCTATTCAGGCGGACAAGTAAAAATCACCCGTTTTGGGGCAGTGGGGGATTATGTAGAAGGAGAATTTACAGCCGAGCTCTGGCTGATGGGTTATTACAATCCACCTAAAAAAAATGTAACCGGCAAATTCAGGGTGAAACGCAATTAATCAACCAGGATCTTTGCCTATCTCCTCTATTTCCATAGCAAAATTTCCATCCCCTTTTGGATTTAATCCATATTCATTCGGGCCGGGTATGCTATCAGCAAATAACATCCAGAAACCATAAAATGGGATTAGTTGATACCACCCGGAATTTCCCCGATCATGACATCTTTTGGCACCTTGAGCTAACATGAACCATAAAAGTGGAATAACAGCCAAACCCAACCATCCCATGGATTCATCAGAACCAATAATGTACTCAAG
>JAGKTB010000265.1:0-8906 GCA_018993145.1 Flavihumibacter sp. | reverse complement strand
GAATTTACTGTTTTCTTTTCTCCGGTTAAAGAGCCCCAGGAACTTATATTTAGTAAACTGTCTTTATAAAGCCATCTCGAGCCTTTTGTTAATGGGAAATAGCTCTCGTTGGTTGGCACTACTTCCTGACCAGGCTCATTTTCATTTAATGGATCAATTTCTTTCTGGCAGGAAACAAGCACGCCAACTGCCATTAACAAATACGATGTCTTCAGGAAACGGGATAAGGTGTTATTTTTTCTCATAGGGCGACAAAATACAGTGACAAGTTTATTTATGCAAGGTTTTCCAGTCCTTTTTTAATGCGTGCGATAGTGGATGCTTTACCAATCAGCGCAGCAATTTCAAAAACAGCCGGACCGAATTTGCCTCCTACCAGCATCAATCGAAGTGGTAATTGCAATTCACCCACTTTGATCGCACGGGCGGTGGCCATTTCTTTAAAGGCTGTTTCAATCGAAGCCGCCGACCAGTCTTGTAAAGCTGAAAGGACACCCTGCAGATCCGTAAAGAATAAATTCTTGTCCAGGTTCCACTTGGCTTTCACCGGCTCCATATCTGGTGATGCAGGTGCTGCAAAAAAGAAACCTGCCTGCTCTGCAAAATCAGGTAAGAGGGTGCAACGCTCCTTCACCAGCTCTATTACTGTTGCCAGATAACTGTCATCTGTAACCGATAATCCGGCTGATGTTAAAACATTTTTTACATCCGGCAGCAAACGCGCTGCAGGAGCAGCTTTGATCCATTCGTGATTGAACCATTTGGCTTTTTCGAAATCGAATTTGGCACCGCCTTTATGAACACGGCTCATATCAAAAGAGGCGATCAGTTCTTCCATGGTAAAAATCTCTTTACCACTGCCATCATTCCAACCCAGCATGGCCAGCATGTTCACAAATGCTTCTGGTAAAAATCCTCTTTCGCGGAAACCCTGTGTGAATTCATTGGTGCGCGGATCTGTCCAGTTCATGGCAAAAACGGGGAAGCCTAACCGATCTCCATCGCGTTTGCTGAGTTTGCCATTGCCATCGGGTTTTAAGATCAGTGGGAGATGTGCCCATTGAGGCATCTCATCACTCCAGCCCAGGTATTTCCATAATAAGAGATGAACCGGTGCACTGGGCAACCATTCTTCACCACGAAATGCATGTGTGATTTTCATCAGGTAATCATCCACTACCACAGCAAGGTGATAAGTAGGCATACCATCTTTTTTCAACAATACTTTATCATCCACGGTGCCGGTTGAAAAGCTCACCTCTCCGCGAATCATATCAGTGAAAGAAACGGTTTCATTTTCGGGCATTTTAATGCGCACCACATAGGGCACTCCTTCACTGATGAGGCGCTGCACTTCATCTTCTCCCATACTCAGGGAGTTGCGCATCTTCATACGCAACTGATGATCATATTGCGGCGATGGGTTCTCTGCAGTTTTAAACTGCGTCCGCATTTCCTCCAACTCTTCGGGTGTATCAAATGCATAATAGGCATATCCATTCGCGATCAGCTGATCTGCATATTGACGATAACTTGCTTTGCGCTCACTCTGGCGATAAGGTGCATAAGGCCCGCCTGCAACCGGACTCTCATCCGGCTCCATACCACACCAGCGAAGGGTTTCCATGATATAGTCTTCTGCGCCTTCAACAAACCGCGTACTGTCAGTGTCTTCGATTCGCAGAATGAAATCGCCCCCGTGATGGCGGGCAAACAGATAATTGAATAATACGGTGCGTACACCACCGAGGTGTAATCCGCCTGTGGGACTCGGTGCAAAACGTACTCTAACTTTTCTGGCCATAGGCCGCAAAGATAAGCCCGGTGGATTGTTTATTTTTGAGGAATGTTGTACTGGGCGAAAGGAAATAAATTGTTACAAACCCTCTATCCGAACTGGATCTGGTCGGTGCGTACCAAAGAGAAAAAAATCTATCTGAGTTTTGATGATGGTCCGCATCCGGAAATTACACCCTGGGTATTGGATCAGCTAAAAGCCTGGAATGCCAAAGCAACGTTTTTCTGCATCGGAAAAAATGTAGCTGCTTATCCTGAAATATATCAGCGTATACTCATGGAAGGGCATCGCACGGGCAATCATACCATGAATCATTTGAATGGATGGAAAACGAACACTGCTGATTACTTCAACAACATATTGGAAGCAGGAAAATATATTGATAGTAAACTGTTTCGTCCGCCTTATGGAAAGCTCACACGCTTCCAGGGAAAAGCACTTAGGGAAGCAGGTTATGAAATAATAATGTGGACTTTGTTGAGTGCTGATTTTGATACCCGATTATCCCCATCGGATTGCTGGGAGTTGGTGCAGAAAAATTACCGTGCGGGAAGCATCCTGGTATTCCACGACAGTGAAAAAGCGGAGCCTCGTTTGCGCGTTGCACTGCCAAAATTATTGGAGCAGGGAAGTAGGGAAGGTTACACATTTGAGGCACTTGCCATGGGTAGTGCAATAAGAAACAAGGAGCAATAAATAGGGTAAAAAAATATCTGAAAATTTGAGGTACCCCCTAAAAAAGAGTTGGGCCTGGGTAGAAACCCTGGCCCGTTTTTAATCCGTACCCTATGAAAACTGATTTAAAGGTAAATTATTTTTTTAATTACTTCAAAGTAATTTCTCGGGAAACCCCATTTACCGTGATTGTGGCTTTATTGTCACATTCGCCGTTTCCAAAGTCCAGGGTGGCTTTCCGGCCATTCACCCGCTGGATTTCCTGGGTGCCGGCACTGATCCAGCGACAGCTGAAGGCCTTTTCCAGGGGTTTGGTAGTGGTGCTGGTCCAGGTACCGGTTTTGTCGCCAATGCTTACAGTACCAGAGCCATTGCTGGTAATCGCAAACACATCATCGATGGGCACATAGGGGGTGCCAGCGCCAGAAATCATGGTGAAAGTCCGGGTGCGGTTCCAGTTGATCTGGTTGCCATTTTCGCGGCTCAGTTTACCATCGATCACCCTGGTTTCAAAAGCCCACTGGTTGGCGGTACTCTTGTTTTCGAGGGTATGGGTGCCTTCTACTTTCACTCCATTTACATAATAATTGGTAAAACTGGTAGTGGCTTTGCTGCCGGGCAGGATCATGTGGCCGGTATAAACCGTACTGAACTTGCCTTTGCGGGTGCGACCATCACGGCCGAGGCAGCCTTCCGTGCCAAAATCTACAGTAACAGTGATAGGGAAGCCATCGCCGGTTTTGGTGAGCGTCAGGGTGAAACAGGTGCTTTGCAGCGGGCCGGGCTGGTCGCTGTTGGCGGATTGGAATACACCTGTACCTCCAATAGCCACTTGCTGGTCGGCGCCCATTACATTATTAAATACATCATCGTACAGCAGTTCTGCTTCGGCTTCCGCTTCTACGGTAGCTTGGGTCAGTTCTGGATCGCGGTCAACCTGGGCGTCGTCATTGTTTTTGGAACAGCTTGAAAAGCCGATAACAAGGGCTGCGGTGGCCATCAGGAAGAGTGATTTCTTTGGGTGGGTCATTTTCATAAAAGGTGATTTGTGGTTTCTAAATCTTTACAGTTTAGAAAGGGTTGCATGTAAAACGTTTAAAAAGGAATAAAATTTTCTGGAAATTTGCCGAATGACCTTAATCGATACCCATTGTCATTTATATGTAGAAGAGTTTCAGAATGATGTAAAGCAGGTGGTGGAAGCTGCGCAATCCGCTGGTGTTCAACGCATTTACCTGCCGGCAATTGACCATACCGAGCATGAAGCCCTGTTGAAACTGGAGGCTGCTTATCCTGGTTATTGTATTGCCATGATGGGGTTGCATCCCTGTTATGTGAAGGAGAACTACGAAGAAGAATTACGAAAAGTGGAGGATTGGCTGGCTAAACGACCCTTTGCGGCAGTGGGAGAAATCGGCCTGGATTTTTATTGGGATCGCAATTACGATGCGCAGCAGTACGAGGCCTTTCGCCGGCAGCTTGAAATGGCGAAGCACTATAAGATACCGGTATCCATTCACTCGAGGAATTCCACACTGGAATGTATCAAGGAAGTGAAAGCCTTACAGGATGGAGGGCTCAGTGGGGTCTTTCATTGTTTTGGAGGAAGTTATGAACTGGCAAAGGAAGTGGTGAAACTGGGGTTTTATCTTGGAATCGGTGGGGTGCTGACGTATAAGAAAAGTGGATTACCGGAAGTGTTGAAGCAAATACCTTTGGACCATATTGTGCTGGAAACTGATGCTCCTTATTTATCGCCGGTACCGTACAGGGGTAAACGAAATCAGCCTTCCTATCTGTTACCAATAGCCGAAAAGCTGGCGGAAGTGTATGAGAAGAGCGTAGAAGAAATTGGGGAGATCACTACCGCGAATGCGAACCGGCTTTTTCAATACCAGCCTTAACAGCCCGAACGAACATATGAGAAAAAACAGAAACACCCCCCGGATACTCATCATCTATACTGGGGGCACCGTTGGTATGGTGATGGACCCACTGACTGGAGCCTTGAAGCCGATTGGATTCAAAGAGATCCGGGATAATATTCCGGAGATTGTGAAGTTGGGGTATGAGGTGGAAGTTCATGCCTTTAATCCGCCGATGGATTCGTCCAATATGACACCTGAAGTTTGGGTGGAGCTGGCACTGATCATTGAGAAAAATTATGCAGCCTTTGATGGTTTTGTGATCCTGCATGGATCCGATACGATGGCCTTTACAGCCTCGGCTCTGAGTTTTTTACTGGAACATTTATCCAAGCCGGTGGTGCTAACCGGATCGCAGCTGCCGATAGGGGAGATCCGGACAGATGCGAAGGAGAATATCATCACGGCTTTGGAAATTGCAGCTGCACGTAAGGGCAGCAGGGCGATTGTACCGGAGGTATGTATTTATTTTGATTACAGTTTGTTTCGCGGGAACCGCGCGAAGAAGTACAATGCGGAGAAGTTTGAAGCTTTTTATTCGATGAATTATCCGGCATTGGCGGAAGCGGGGATCAATATCAAGTATAAAAAGGAGTTTTTGCTGAAGCATCCAGAGCATCCATTGAAGGTGCACAAGAAGCTGGATCCGGCGGTGGCGGTGCTGAAGATATTTCCGGGAATTACAGAGGTAACGGTAGAGGCGGTGTTGCAGACCCCGGGGGCGAAGGCGGTGATCCTGGAAACCTTTGGCAGTGGTAATGCGACTACGGCGCCCTGGTTCCTGGCGGCGGTAAAGAGGGCGATTGACAGAGGTATGACCATCATTGATATCACCCAATGTGATGGCGGATCGGTTGAGCTGGGCATGTATGAAACCAGCCGGGCGCTGAAGGAGATGGGGGTGGTGTCTGGTCATGATATGACCTTTGAAGCCACCCTGGCCAAGCTGATGTTCCTGTTGGCGCAAAAGCCCTCCCGGCGTCGTTTGCATGAATTATTGGAAACTTCCTTACGGGGGGAATTGACGAATCCCTGAGAAACCCTATATTTGCGTCCCGATTTTACCGGTCGGGTCCCACCGGTCGGGTCCCACCGGTCGGGTGAAAGTTTGGAGAGATGTCCGAGTGGTTGAAGGAGCACGCCTGGAAAGTGTGTATACCTCTAAAGGGTATCGCGGGTTCGAATCCCGCTCTCTCCGCTGAAAGTCTGAAAAAGACAGAATTGAAAGCCTGCAACAGAAATGGTTGTAGGCTTTTTAGTTTTATTCTGGCTACCCAATGAAAGATTTTAAAATGCGGTAAATATTTATTGAAAAACAATAAATATATATTATTTTCGTGTTGATAAATAACTGATCGACATGAAAAATACTATAATTATTCTCGTAGTCATATTGATTTATGGTAGGGTAGCCGCCCAGCAGTCGCAGCCTATCATAATAGGAAAAATAGAAACGATTCATTCCAGCGTCTTAAATGAAAACAGAAAGATCTGGGTGTATTCTCCGACCAATACATCTTCTCTTGAGCAACCAGGCAAGCGATATCCGGTTTTATATTTATTTGATGGGGAAGCTCATTTTTATTCCACCGTTGGGATTATCCAACAATTAAGTCAGGCCAATGGAAATGGTGTCTTGCCGGAAATGATTGTGGTCGGCATTGAAAATACCAATCGATTCAGAGATTTAGTTCCTGCCTATCCGGCCGCAGAAAAGGCAAATCCTTTCATGAATTTCCTGTCGGCTGAATTGATACCCTATATACAGGAACATTATCCGACCGCACCTTATAAACTAGTAGTAGGACATTCCTTAGGCGGACTTACCGTAATTGATTTGCTGGTTCATTATCCGTCTCTGTTTAATGCCTACATCGCCATTGATCCAAGTTTATGGTATAACAAGGAGAAATACCTGAAGCAGTACTTAGGTCAGCTAAATCAACAGCAACTGGATAATAAGAAACTATTCATCGGTATCGCTAATCCTATGCCACCTGGAACCGATCTGTCTGCCATTAAAAAAGACCGTTCAAAAGAATCTCAGCCTGTTCGTTCTATTTTGAAGTTTGATCAGTTTCTGAAAAACCATTCAACCGGCTTGAAATACGCTCAAAAATATTACAACCGCGATAGACATAACTCTGTTCCGCTGATTACAGAGTATGATGGCCTGCGCTTTATTTTTGATTTTTATTTTTTTGACGCTACTGAAAAAGATTTTACCGACTCAACTAATTTAATTGTGTCCCGGTTACAGACACATTACCAAAATATTTCATCCGAATTGGGGTATAGGGTGAGTCCCCCGGAATTCCTGATCAATTATTTTGGATACGATGCTTTAGGAAAAAAGCAATACAATAAAGCAGCAGCTTTTTTCCAAATGAATGTAGAAAACTATCCTTCCAGCAGCAACTGTTTTGATTCTTATGGAGATTTCTTTGCTGCAAGAAAAGATACCATCAACGCGATCAGGAATTATGAGAAAGCACTGGTACTTAAAAGTGACTTGAATACTATACAAAAATTAAATGCCCTCACCAAAAGGGAATCTTATAAGTTGTCGCAAACCGAATTGCAAATCTATCAGGGCGTTTACACCTTGGAGAGCTATAAAATTGATATTGTGCTAAAAATACAGGATGGTAAACTTTGGGCAATCGTTCCCGGTCAGCCTGAAGACGAATTTGTACCTATATCTAAAGATGTATTTACTGTAAAAGGTAAACAGGGATATACTATTACATTTAAGATGAATGGAGGCAAACCACTTGAATTTACTTCCGTTCAACCTAATGGAATTTTTAAGGCTGTTTTTAAGAATCAGTAAGCTCTGGCCAATAATTAAAATACTAATTGGTGAGAATAAATACTAGTTATGTAAGAAACGGCATGTGTATAAAGTATATAATAAGTATCGGTTTTGTCGCCTTTACTAATTTTTTGCATGCACAAAATAATGACAAATTAAAGGAAAGACTGAATGGCTTGTTGTTAGAACAACATCTTTCAGGTGCAATATGGACAACCGTAATGGATGAAGGAACAATACTTACGGACGCGGTTGGGTACAAAAATAATCAGACAAAAGAATTATTGAGTTCCACAGATAAGGTGTTGGTTGGTTCAGTTGCTAAAACTATTTTATCGGCAGGATTTTTAAGAATGGCAACTATCGGCTTAATTAACTTAAACGATCCTGTAAAAAAATACCTTCCTGAGTTACCAATTAAAAATAAATGGGAAAAATCGAATCCTGTTACAATAAAACAGTTGCTTGACCACACATCCGGTTTAACGGACGTAAAACTTTGGCAGGTTTTCAGCACTACAGCTTGCTCCAATACTCCACTTGATTATGTTTATACTAATTCGCCCGATGTTCTTCGGGTGCAAATAAGACCTGGATCAATATATTCCTACTCTAACATAGGTTACAATATATTAGGAAAGATTATTGAGGTAATCAACAAGCAGCCGTACGAAGATTTTTTATACAACGAACTTTTATTGCCATTGGGGATGACCAATAGTAGTTTTAGTTTTAGTTCACAAATAGAAAACAAGCAGTTGGCTTTCGGTCACTTTGATGATGGTCAACCTGTATGTGCAATACCTATGTATCTGCGAGCAGCAGGTCAATTCGTTACTACTGCAGCAGATATGGGACGGTTTCTTCAATTCATGATGTCTGATGGAAAAATTAATAATGCTCAATTCATTAGCAAAGAGTATTTAAGAAATGTTGGCAAACAAACAGCTACTGATGCATTTCTAAATGGGATACCCTATGGGGATGCATTAGGAGCTTATTCAAGAGACAGGTATGGGGTTGTTGGGATTGCTAAGAATGGGAATACTTTAGGGTTTGTTTCAATGATTTATATGTTTCCAGAATTTCAGAAAGCGTTCTTTATCGCGTTTAATATGGACAGTGAAACGAGCGATTATGATTTGTTTAATGAAATATTGGTAAAACATCTGGCCTTGCCTGTAAAGCCGTTTATTTCAAAAACGCATATCGTTGAAACTGAATTAAAAGATTGGGAGGGTTATTACATTCCGGTGATTACAAAAGTAGAGCCCTATGGGCTGATTGATATGGTTTTCTCTCATACAAAACTAACTCTTTTAAAAACAGGTGCCAGGTTAAGCCCTTTTCAGGGAAAGCAAAAGACACTCCTGTACCAGGGTGATAACCTGTTTTCAATGAAAGACCGGACCGAAATTTCGCATGCTTTCTACAAAAATGTTGATGGTGAATATTTACTTACAGATGGAGTAAAAACATTAAAGAAAGTAAATGGGGCTAAGATATTTACAGCTGCCGGAAGCCTGATTTTGGGTTTATCAGGTTTGCTTTATTTGTTTATTATTGGTTTTATTCAACTCATTAAAAACAAAGGTACTTTTGTAACAAGTCCACTATTTTGGATATTCCTTCCAATAGTTACTATAGCAATTGCTATTTTTTTTATTGCCAATCAGTCATTTTTAAGAATAGG
>JAGKTB010000264.1:0-3439 GCA_018993145.1 Flavihumibacter sp. | reverse complement strand
TATTCATTACATGAATTCCTATATAGAGCAAAAGGGAAGATTGCAACGGGAGGATGTAATGGAAATTATTCAGCAAATGCCATCTTCCAACGTAAAGAATTACATTTTTAAAAATACGGGAGCATCCGGTTTTAAAAATATGGCTTCCAGCTGGGGAGTGGACCAGGTATCCAATAGTAATGGTGCCGTGTATGCCGATCTTGATAAGGATGGTGACCTGGACCTAATTGTTAATAATATCAATCAGCCAGCTTTTGTATATCGGAATACCGTTGCTGCACAAAATGACAATAACTACCTGGGAGTTAAATTACTGGGCAATTCGCCAAATACCTTAGGTATTGGAGCAAAGGTGGTGTGTTACAGTAAGCATGGCATGCAGGTGTTGGAACAATATCCTGCAAGAGGTTATTTATCCAATGTAAGTTATCAGTTACATTTTGGAACTGGTAAGGATTCTATCTTGGATTCATTGGTTGTAACCTGGAACAGTGGTAAAGTGCAGGTCCTGAAGCAGGTTGGTACAAATCAGGTTGTCACCTTACAAGAAAAAGATGCACTTGAAAAACCCCGGTTGCCCATTACTTCTGATCCCATTTTCAGGGCAATTGAAAGTCCGGTTAAACACAGCATTGCAGACAATGCCATCAATGATTTTAACCGGCAATCGCTGTTACTGCACCAGTTTTCGCATGAGGGTACCTGTATGGTGAAGGCAGATATCAACAAAGACGGACTGGAAGATATATTGATAGGGGGCGCTCCTGGTGAGCCAACTGCATTGTACATTCAATCATCCGGGGGCAGCTTTTTACAACAAAAAATACCAGTATTTGAGCAGGATAAACAATATCAGGATGCTGCAATAGCTGTGTTTGATGCTAACGGAGATAAATATGCGGACATTTATGTAGTGAGCGGGGGGTATCATGATTTTCAGCCTGGTGATGAGAGACTGCAGGATCGGTTGTACATCAACTCTGGCAAACTGGAGTTTTCGAAATCATCCGGACTTCCGGAGTTGCGTTCCAGTGGTTCTACAGTTGCTGTGGAAGATATCAATGGAGATGGTTCATTGGATCTTTTTGTGGGAGGAAGAGTGGTGCCCGGCCGTTATCCGGAACCGCCGGTATCTGCTCTACTGGTGAATGACGGAAAGGGTAATTTCAGGAACGCTACTGCTGAACTGGCGCCGGAACTGGAAAAAATAGGTATGGTAACAGCGACGGTGTGGGTGGATTTGAATGGCGACAAGCAAAAAGAATTGATTGTGGCAGGTGAATGGATGCCGGTTTCAGTATTTGGAAATCAAAATGGAAAATTAAAAAATCGTACTGCTGAATTTTTGCCGGATGCTGAATCAGGATTCTGGAATACAATAGTGACTGCCGATGTAAATGGAGATGGAAAACCGGATATACTGGCAGGTAACCTGGGACTGAATACACAAATACGTATCAGTAAAAAGGAGCCTGCTGAAATGTATTATGCCGATTTTGACGGGAATGGTTCTGTTGATCCGATATTCAGTATGTATTTGCAGGGGAAAAAGTATCCCTACCTGACGCGTGATGAATTGATTGGGCAGCTACCGGTTATGCGTAAACGATTTTCGAATTTCAAAACTTACGCGGATGTAACGATGGATGAACTCTTTGATAAGTCTGCATTAAACAATGCAGGCCATTTGCAGGCAACTCAAACGGAGACGGTTCTTTACCTGAGTACGGCAGATGGAAAGTGGGTGAAATCATCGTTACCTGCTGAGGTACAATACTCACCGGTATATGCCATCGAACTCCTGGATTTCAATGGAGACGGTCACCTGGACATTTTATTCGGTGGCAACAGCGGCTCAGCCAAAATCAGGCTGGGCAAGATGGATGCCTCCTATGGCGGATTGCTGCAGGGGGACGGAAAGGGAGGATTTGCATGGGTTTCCAATAGGAAATCCGGACTGGCTATTCGCGGAAACATCCGATCTATTCTTCAGGTAAACGATAAAGTATTAATTGGAGTAGTTGGTGAACAAGTAAAAGCAGTTACAATTAGAAAATAAACAGAATGCTGAACGGAGTCAATAACCGAAAGTATTGCTGGCCACTTTTATTGTGGATGATATTAATTTGTGCCTGCAAGCCTTCTGTATTGCCTCCACCAACGGATGCTGAACTGACCACGATGTGGGCAGAAATGACAACTTACCTGACGCAAAATACGCCTTCCAATTCGCCAACATTTGCATCAAGAGCCTTTGGATATATCGGGCTTACGATGTACGAGTCCATTGTACAGGGATATTCAGATCACCAATCTGTTGCCCCTCAATTGAATGGATTGGGTTCACTGGCCTTGCCTGAAAAAGGGTTTGTTTACAATTGGCAACTTGCATTAAATGCAGGCCAGGCAGAAATACTCCGATCTATTTATATACAAACCAGTGCAGCCAATAAAAAACGAATTGACTCACTGGAGGCGGCAATTGAACAGCGATGGAGAAAACAGGTTAAAGATGAAGAACAATTTTTAAGATCCATTCAATATGGCAAAACTATCGCGAAGCAAATCTTTGAGTGGTCAAAAACGGATGGTGGTCACAGGGCCTATTTAAAAAACTTTGACAAACAACTACCGATCCGGACATTTCCAGGATCGTGGAAGCCGCCGTTGTATGCACAGTCGTTCAGTCATTATCCACTTCATCCGCATTGGGGCAAAAACCGATGTTTCCTGGTAGCGGATTCAGTGATGGACGCACCGGTGCCGTTGCCATATGATACGACACCCGGGTCTCCGTATTTTGAGCAGTTCCGGCAGGTGTATGAAAAAAATAAAATGCTTACCCTGGAGGAAAAAGAAGCTGCTATCTGGTGGGGAGATGATCCTGATGTAAGTTTTACTCCACCTGGTCACTCCTATTCATTGGGAACGATAGCAATCCGCCAGCAGCAGCCGGATCTGATCACCTGTGCAGAGACCTATGCGCGCATAGGCATTGCCGTTTCAGATGCCTTCAGGAATTGCTGGAAGTGGAAATTTCAATATTATACGGAGAGAGCCAATACCTATATACAAGAACATATTGATCCAACATGGGAGTCATTCTGGCCAGATCCGCCATTCCCGGCCTTCCCTTCAGGGCATGCCATTCAAGCAGCGGCGGCAGCAACAGTTCTGACAGACCTGTATGGAGATTCCTTTCGGTTTACAGATAGCTCACATGTGGGAAAACCGGAAGATCCAATCCGCAGGGTTGGTTTTAAAGCAAGAACCTTTGACTCCTTTTGGGCTGCTGCTGAAGAAACAGCTAATTCACGTTTTTATGGAGGTATTCATGTACCCATGGATAATGAAAAAGGATTAGAGAAAGGAAAAGAAATTGGTCAAAATGTAAATCGCCTGAAATGGAAAAAATAATTGTCCTGTTAAACGGCTTAAT
>JAGKTB010000263.1:0-5829 GCA_018993145.1 Flavihumibacter sp. | reverse complement strand
GCTGATCACGATCATCCTGATACAACTGGTGGCCATCATTGGTGCAATTGGGCTGAGTAGGTTGTCGAAGAAAATAGGGAATATGTGGGTGCTGATCATTGCGGTAAGCATCTGGATCATGGTATGTATTGCCGGCTATTACGTGCAGACACAAACGCAGTTTTATATTCTCGCTGCCTGTGTGGGATTGGTAATGGGTGGTATCCAGAGTATGAGCCGAAGCACCTATTCCAAACTATTGCCTCCTACCCAGGACACGACTTCCTTTTTCAGCTTCTATGATGTAACCGAAAAGATCGCAATTGTCATTGGCATCTTTACTTTTGGTTACCTCGAAGAACTAACCGGGAGTATGCGCAATTCAATCATAGCATTAGGCATCTTCTTTGTACTGGGACTGATCGCCTTATTCTATACCAAAAAAGCCTACGATAAAGCACATGCAACTCTACACAATTGATACTGGTTATTTCAAACTGGACGGTGGTGCCATGTTTGGTGTTGTTCCCAAAACCATGTGGAACAAATTGAATCCGGCAGACGAAAACAATCTCTGCTCCTGGGCCATGCGTTGTCTGCTGGTACAGGATGGGAACCGGTTAATACTGATTGATACCGGCATTGGTGATAAACAGGATGCCAAATTCTTTTCGCATTACCATTTGCATGGCGATAGCAATTTGGAAAGCTCTCTTGCCCAACATGGTTTTCATCGCGATGATATTACAGATGTGTTTCTCACCCACCTGCATTTCGATCATTGCGGAGGTGCTATCATCCGCCAGGGAGATCAACTGTTGCCTGCTTTTAAAAATGCAACATACTGGAGTCATGCTGACCACTGGAATTGGGCTGTACATCCCAACGACAGGGAGAAAGCATCTTTTCTTAAGGATAATATTTTACCCATCCAGGAGTCGGGACAATTGAAATTTGTTGAAGGAGAAACTGCGCCTATAGATGGCCGTTTGAGAGAGCTGACGTTTACTGATAACTTCTCCGTAAGGCTGGTCAATGGCCATACCAATTCCATGATGCTGCCTCAGATAAAGTACAAAGGAAGAACGATTGTGTATATGGCAGACCTCCTGCCTTCAGCTGCGCATCTGCCCATTCCCTATGTGATGGCCTATGATATGTTTCCGCTGACCACCCTGCAGGAGAAAAAATCTTTCCTTGCAGAGGCTGTCGAAAACAACTACCTGCTTTATTTCGAACACGATCCTCAAATTGAACTGGCTGAACTGGTGCAAACAGAAAAAGGAGTGCGGTCAGGGGAAACGCTAAAATTAACTGAGTTGTAACCTCACCGGCCAGGTGAAGAAAGACTACCGTACTCCCACCAGGCTACTGAGAGGATAACGCAGGTTGCGGTAAGACATCATGTCAACTTTTACACTACCTACGCTGATCGGGCTCTCCACCCGCAGGGGGATTTTGTTGCCATCATCGCTTACCCAAACAGTCATCTTTTCGCCCCCTTCAAAAATGGTTCCTTTCACCAGCAGCGGCTTGAATTTGATGGCGCGGAACTTTCCGTACTTGGTTTTGATCGTTTCCTTACCCAGGTAACGGATGTAGAGATTATAGGTTTCATCATCCAGGAACATGGAAAAAGGAATTTTATCTCCAGGCTTGTATTTGCTGAAATCGATATTACGCGCATAGTAGATGGAACTCACTACATCCTGCACGCAGTTGGGGACATCAAAAGTGCCATAGTTGGCGATTGCCTTATTGGCTTTATGATCAAAATTCACTGTTTGAAATTTCGTATACCCACCCTCGTACACATTCCGGATAAATTTGTGCGGCTGTAAAGAAAAGGTATCGATATAGGATTCGTATTTATCCCGCACTTTAAAGAAGTTGTCATAGAAGCTATAGGTTTTGCCATCTCCTATTACATGATAAACCGGGTTTCCATTCAGGTTGGTTAAACGTACTGAGAAGTTAGCTTCACCTGCTCCGATATACATGCCGGCCAGTGTGTAATACACCTTGTACGTGGTAGATTCACCATTTACAAAAGCGATGTTGCGAACACCACAAAACTCATTGTATGCATCCAGTCTTTTGGAAAACACCAGGCTTACAAATATGAATGCTAAAATTCTTTTCATCCTACTTCTTTTCTTTGACCGGACCGGAACCTACGAGTTTAATCCGGATGATCAGTAAACTACCAACAATAGCCGGGCCAATAAGGTTGATCAGCCAGATTCCCAGCGCTGCTGCAATGATACCCAACTGGTTGGTGCTGATCATTCCGAACAACTCCAGTGCCAGCTTTCCGCGAATCCCAATATCTGCCAGTGCAATAGTAGGAATAATCGCCATGATCAGAAACTGGAGGCTGATCAGCCAGGCAGCTACTCCAATTGCATCCGTCACGTTAAAACTTTGCAGTAGTAAGATATATTGAATAACAAATACCGCGTACCGCAACACTGACCACCCAAGCACTCTTAACAAAATTGTAACCGGTAAATGATCCACCACCTGCAAAACCGGAAGGATTTTACCCGCTCCCGGAATTTTTTCTGCAGCTCTTACCACCCAGCTGATGCGAAAATACAGCAGGATAGCCGCACCACTGATAAAACTCAGCAACCAACCCAGTGCCGGTACCCAAATTTCCTGCAGGTTCCAATGCGAAGGCAGGTTTACTGATTGATAATTGGCATACCAGATCCAGAGTGAGATGGTTCCAATTACCAGCGTTACCAATACCTGGCTGAAACTTCCGATCAGGGTCAGTGATACCGATGCCAGCCTTTTCCCCTCCGGCAGATAGAGCACCCGCCCACCATATTCACCAATCCGATTGGGTGTATTCACTGCAAATGCGAGTCCGGCTAGTGTTGCCTTAAACGCCTTTACCATGGATATACGATGAAGGGGCAATAAGAGTTCTCTCCATTTCAATGCTTCCAGTCCCCAGTTAGCCAACATCAGCACAACCACCGCGATTAGTTTCCAGGCATGTTCGGTTCTCAGGGTCTCCTGCATTTGTTGCCAGGTGGTTGTCAAATCGGGCTGGCTACTCAGTTGCCGATAGATCGACCAGCTCAACCAAATGAATATCAGGGGTCCCAACCAGTAGTTGAGAAAGATTTTGATATTTTTGCTGGATACCATCCGGGTTAAAAATAAGCGCTCGTTGAAAAAAACCTCACAAATAATTCTGGGTATTGATCCAGGCACCATTATAATGGGTTATGGATTGATAGCAGTGAACGGTCAAAAGCTTCAACTATTGCACATGAATGTGCTAAAATTGAATGCCAAAAAAGACCAGCATATCCGCCTGGAGCTGATTCATCGCCGGGTGGCCGAATTAATTAAGGAATATCAACCTACCAGTTTTGCGATCGAAGCACCCTTCTTTGGCAAAAACGTGCAAAGTATGCTCAAGCTGGGAAGAGCACAGGGCGTAGCAATTGCCGCCGCCATACAAGCCGGACTCGAAGTATGTGAGTATTCTCCCAAAAAAGTGAAACAGTCCATCACCGGGAATGGCAATGCCGATAAACACCAGGTTTGGTCGATGTTACAGCGCATACTCACGATAGAAGAGAAACCGGAATTCCTGGATGCCTCGGATGCATTGGCTGTAGCGATCTGTCATCACTACCAGACATCTTCTCCCATTCCCGGAACAGGTTCCAAATTAAAAGGCTGGGAAGATTTCCTTAAGAAAAACGACCACCGGATCAGGAAACCGGTCTGAATACTTCAGGATTTTCCAAATATGCCAGGATTTTTTCCTGTGCGGTTTTTAATTCCTCCGGACTTACTTTCAGTTTAGGCCTGGTGAAATTCAGGTCGTCTGCAGATTGCAACGGTACCAAATGCAGGTGTGCATGTGGTACTTCCAGTCCGATTACAGCAGAACCTACCCGCTGACAGGGAAATGCCTGTTCAATAGCGCGCGCGATGGGTTTTGCAAAAACCAGGATTTCCGCCAGGTAGGCATCCGGCACATCATAGAATTTATCTACTTCCATTTTTGGCACAACCAGCACATGGCCATGTGTCATGGGGAATACATCCAGAAAGGCGTAGAATTTGTCATTCTCAGCGATCTTGTAAGAGGGAATTTCGCCGTTGATCAACTTGGTGAATATGGTCATCTTGAGGTGATTGTTTGCAAATCTGCCCCCAATGACATCGTAATTTTTATATCCCGGGTTTCCCAGGTATCAAAAAATGGCTGCCAGCGTCCCATGTTGTAGAACATGCCAAAAACTTCATTCTCAAGGTTCTCGGTCCAGAGTTCATCTCTTGACGGACATTCCACGTGGGTCACTTTGCCCGATGCATTGATGGTGACCACAAAGGTATGATTCCAGTTGGGAATGGCATTCGCTTTATAATAGGCAGCACTGAAATAATCGATCAGATTTTGAGTAGCGAACATGTACACCGGCTCGATCTTCACTGCATACCAGCGCTTGAGTTCAGCCAGTTCTGCTGAGCCGAAACCTGTCGGGATATGATCCAGTTCGATCCGGAAGCGATCTTCATTTTGCACAAAGGCACCACTAATTTTTTCACCCTTATGATAAAAGATAAAATGCTCAAGGCTATCGGTGGGGGTTAAGCGAACCAGTACAGTGTCCCCTTCATTAAAGAATACGCGAGGTCCCACCACTTTATCATTCTGGAACTGGCACTGCATCAGCGCATTGCCTTTTTTGTCAAAGAAAAGCCAGTCGCCCTGCTTGCGGCCTTTTTTATCAATGGCATTCAACTGCAAGCCATTCCATTTAATGGTCTTCTGTGCCTGAATGGCCAGGGGGAAAAACAACAGTATGAAAAGGAGTCGCCAAATCATGGCGCAAAACTATCTGGCCAGTGTTACCAGAATGTATCCCAAATGTTACCGCAAGGTTACCGAATTGTTACCACCCGGGAGGGAGAGTATGCAGGATGGTGTGATTGCCCTGTTTCAGGATGGTTGTTTTCAGGTTTCGAGAGGTTTCAGTTGTAGGCAATTGCAACTGAACGGTAGTGTTTGTAGGTACCTCCAATACCAGCTCCAGCTGATTTCCTGTCTTTTTCCATTCTGTACTAAGAGATCCATTTTTGGTGCCCACGGTAGCTTTCGCCCAATCCAACCTCCTGGTATCCGGCTGCACGATAAACCCCTCCTCCTTTCCTCCATCTTCCTTTCCCCCCTTTTCCATCCACCTTATCCCTGCTATCCATTTGAAAAAGAATTCCGTTACCGTCCCAAACATCGGGTGATTATGCGAAAAGGTATTATCACTGTAAGCCCAATGCTCCCACAAACTGGTAGCGCCGTTGTCCATCATGTGCATCCAGCCAGGAAAACCTTCTTTTGTGATGATATCATATGCGAGATCAGCTCTGCCATTTTCCCCTAACACTTCCAGCAGGTATTTTGTACCAAAAATTCCGGTGCTGAGATGACCGGATTGAGTTGACGTAATATCTTTTACCAGGTAATCGAAGGCTGCAGGTTTTAAATCAGATGGCACCAGGCCGAAATACAATGCATGCGCCTGGGTAGATTGGGTTCCAATCCCGACCTTACCGGAATCCTTAGTAATATAGGTTTCCACAAACCGCTGTTTGATCTGTTCCGCCAAACCAACATAGTTCATCGCCTCTTCTTCTTTTCCCAGAATAAATGCCAGTCGCGCTACCAGGCTCCCATTGTAATAATAAAAGGAAGTCGCGCTAACTGAAATATCTTTAGGCGCAACGGATTCATGGTCTCCATTCGTAGTATGAAACTGGTGATTGACTGCTTTACTGCGCAGGAGCTCCCCCCATTTTTTTGAATTCGGATATTGATTC
>JAGKTB010000262.1:0-5619 GCA_018993145.1 Flavihumibacter sp. | reverse complement strand
GGTATAATGGGCAGATATCCGGTGCATTCCAAAGGGAAAATTAGCGGATCATGTCATCCATATTCCGGTCGTTGTCAATCTTGCCGGTCTGTTCCAGCATCCGCATGTCCTTCGCATCCCGGAGGAAGTCTGAAGCAAAGATGAATTCATTCAGGCGCTGGTTTTTGCTGAAGATGATCTCTTTGTTATTCCCTTCCCATTCCTTATCTCCTTTGTACATATAGATGATCTTATCCCCAATCTCCATTACGGAGTTCATATCATGGGTATTGATCACGGTGGTAATATTAAACTCCTGGGTAAGTTCCTTGATCAGCTTGTCAATCACCAGTGAAGTCTGCGGATCAAGTCCAGAGTTGGGTTCGTCGCAAAACAGGTATTTGGGATTTAATACGATTGCCCGGGCGATGCCCACCCTTTTTTTCATGCCTCCGCTGATCTCAGCCGGGAATTTTTTGTTGGCATCCCTTAATTCAACCCGTTCCAATACCTCATCAACCCGCTTGCGTTTCTCTGCCAGGGTCCAATTGGTAAACATATCCAGCGGAAACTGAATGTTCTTCTCAACATTCAAGCTGTCAAAAAGAGCAGAGCCCTGGAACAACATCCCAATCTTCTTCCGGATCTCCTTTTTGCCCGCTGCATCCATATTGGTGAAATCCTCGCCATCGTATAAAATGGAGCCACTATCCGGACGAAACAATCCAACCAGGCATTTCATGAATACGGTTTTCCCGCTTCCACTGGCTCCAATGATCAGATTACATTTGCCATCGTCCATAACCGCACTCACATCGTTGATTACGATTTTGTCGCCAAAGCCTTTTTTGATATGCTTTACTTCAATCATATTATAAGAGTATGGCTGCCAACACGTAATCGGCAAATAGAATTAATACGCAACTTACCACCACCGATTTGGTAGATGCCCGCCCGATTTCCAGTGCTCCTCCCTGTACATAATACCCATAAAAGGCAGGTACACTGGATATGATAAAAGAGAAAACATAGGCCTTTACCATTGCAAAAAACACGTTATAGGGTAGAAACGCGTTCAGCAGGCCTTTGTCAAAATCAGTTGTTGAAAGGATATTCGCTGCCTGTCCGGCCAACCGGCCTCCCCAGATACCGAGTCCGGCTGATATTACCACCAGCATTGGTATCACCACCAGGGCTGCCACATTCTTAGGCAACACCAGGTAGGTTTTGGTGTTGATCCCCATAATTTCCAATGCGTCAATCTGTTCACTTACCCTCATATTTCCCAGCTCACTCGCAATTTTACTGCCTACCACTCCCGCCAGCACAATACAGACAAGGGTAGGGGCAAACTCCAGTAATACGGTATCCCGCACGATCTGGGCGATGGAAGATTTTGGAATAAGCGGACTCACCAGCTGATAGGCTGTTTGAAGGGTGGATACCGCACCCATAAAAACGGATATAATCACCACAATGCCGAGCGATCCGATTCCTATATCATTACACTGGTGCATGAATTCCTTCCAGTATACCTTGCGGTTCTCCGGTTTGGAAAACATATCCCTTAACATCAGTATGTATCTCCCGAATTCCTGGATAAATTTCATGCTATGCGCTTGGCTGATTAATTACATTTCTTTTGTGACCTTCTGAAACCGTTTCCACCACTTGGATTTGCGAACGATCTCTTCTGTCTGATTACGGCTGCACTTCATCTGTGCATCTATTACCGCAACCAATGCCATGTTAAAGATACTTCGAACAGAGCTTCCTAACTGTAATACATGAACGGGCTTTTTCAATCCCAGCAGAATTGGTCCGATTGCATCGGCACCACCTACTTCTTTCAACAGGTTATAGGCGATATTACCCGCAGCCAGATTGGGGAAAATCAGGGTGTTTACGTCCTTATCCACCAGTTCGCTGAAAGGATAATTGTCTTTTAATATTTCTTTATTAAAAGCGATGATACCCTGCATTTCGCCATCTACGATCAGTGAAGGATTTCGTTCTTTTACCAGCTTCCGTGCCTTGGCTACCAATTGAGCTTCGGGCGATGCACTGCTTCCGAAATTGGAATAACTCAACATCGCAATGCGGGGGGTGAGATTGAAATTCCGAACTTCCTTGGCTACCATCAATGTGATTTCTGCCAGTTCTTCAGCAGTTGGATTAAAGTTCACCGTTGTATCTGCCATAAAAATTGGGCCCTTCTTGGTTAGCAGCAGATACATGCCGGCGATTTTGTTTACGCTTTCTTCCGTACCAATCACCTGTAAAGCCGGCCGGATGGTTTCATCGTAGTTGCGGGTGAGCCCGGATATCATGGCATCAGCATCACCTGTTTCCACCATCATGCAACCGAAATAGTTCCGGTCTTTCATGATCTTGATCGATTCGTATTTATTCAGGCCCTTACGCTGTCTTTTTAAAAACAGCAATTGCCCATATTGCTTTCTCTTCTCTTCCTGCTCATCACTACGCGGATCAATAATAGGAATGCCATCCAAATCAATCTGGTTGGTTTCAGCAATCCGTCGGATCTTTTCTTCATTTCCTAACAGGATAGGATAAGCGACACCTTCCTCAAAAACAATGGAAGCTGCCTTCAGTATTTTCGTGTTATCCGCTTCCGCAAAAACCAGGCGTTTCGGATCTCTTCTTGCTTTGCTGCCGATTACACGCATCAACTGGTTGTCAATACCCAGCCGGTTGTTTAATTCTTCCTCGTATGCCTCCCAGTTTTTAATGGTAGTAGTTGCTACCCCACTGGCAATTGCCGCTTTGGCAACAGCCGGCGCAATGCAAGCCAACAGGCGTGGGTCAAGGGGCTTGGGAATTATATAATGCGGACCAAAAACGATATTCTTTTCATTATAGGCCAGATTCACTATATCCGGAACCGGGCTCTTGGCGAGGTCTGCCAGCGCATGTACGGCCGCGAGTTTCATTTCCTCATTGATCTGGGTGGCCCGCACATCGAGTGCACCCCTGAAGATATAGGGAAAGCCCAGCACATTGTTTACCTGGTTGGGATAATCACTCCGGCCTGTTGCCATGATCAGGTCTTTGCGCGCAGCAACGCCCTTTTCATAGGTGATTTCCGGATCAGGATTGGCCATCGCAAATACGATGGGATTTTTCGCCATGCTTTGCACCATTTCAGTAGTAACCACATTCCCGACACTTAATCCGAGGAAAACATCTGCATCCTTCATAGCTTTCGCAAGAGTCCAGTCGGCTGATTTTACCGCGAATGGAGCTTTGTCTTCTCCCAGGTCTGTTCTTCCGGCATGCAATACGCCATCCTTATCAAAGAGGGTGAAATTTTCATAACGGGCACCGAGTGAGACATACAGTTTCACACAGGCCATAGCTGCAGCTCCGGCGCCATTTACTACAAAACGGACTTTCTCAATTTTTTTCTTCTGTAACTCAAGAGCATTCAGCAAAGCAGCTGAACTAATGATGGCGGTCCCATGCTGGTCGTCGTGCATCACCGGGATTTTCATCCGCTTGCGCAATTCCTTCTCTATATAAAAGCACTCGGGAGCTTTGATGTCTTCCAGGTTAATTCCGCCAAAAGTGGGTTCCAGCGCCTGTACGATGGCTACAAATTTTTCAGGATCCTTTTCATTGATTTCAATATCAAATACATCGATGTCTGCAAAAATCTTGAACAATACCCCTTTCCCTTCCATTACCGGCTTACTGGCTTCCGGGCCAATATCGCCAAGTCCCAATACTGCAGTACCATTGGTGATGACTCCCACCAGGTTGCCTTTGGCAGTGTATTTATAAACGTTCTCACGGTTGGATTCGATTTCCTTACAGGGTTCGGCCACACCCGGACTATACGCCAGCGACAGATCCCGCTGGGTTTTGGCCTCTTTGGTGGGAACCACTTCAATTTTCCCCGGCCTTCCTTTCGCATGGTACCCAAGGGCCTGGGAACGTCTGGTTTCTTTACTCATACGGGTGCAAAATACGAAATGACATTTTGCAAAAAGATTTGGTTGGAAAAGAAAAAGCTCTACATTTGTATTGTACTAGTTAAGTAGTACACTAAAACAATAAAACATGATATCCATCCAGAACATTCATTTCAGGTACAAAAACAAACCGGTTTTCAGTGGTTTGTCGCTGGATCTGCAACCCGGACATATCTATGGACTGCTGGGTAAAAACGGAACGGGGAAGTCAACCCTGCTCCGATTGATCAATGGTTTACTCTTCCCAAAAGATGGTAAGCTTAACGTGCTGGGCTATACGCCGGCCAAACGCCAGCCAGATTTTTTGAAGCAGGTTTTCCTGGTTCCGGAAGAGTTTTATCTGCCGAATATCTCCATAAATGAATTTTTAACCGCCAATACCGGATTCTATCCGCTATTCAATGCCGAACAATTCAACAGCTATCTGGGTGAATTTGCGATACCCCGCGACCAGCACTTGCAGGAAATGAGCTATGGACAGAAGAAAAAACTGTTGATCAGTTTTGGCCTGGCCTGTAACACCCCCATCTTATTAATGGATGAACCAACCAACGGGTTGGACATTGTAAGCAAAAGCCAGTTTCGTAAAGTGATGGCGGGTGCCGTTAGCGAAGAAAAATGCATCCTGATTTCCACCCACCAGGTAAAAGACCTGGAAAACCTGATCGACCGTATTACCATAATAGATGAAGGCGGTATTCTCTTTGACCAAACAATTGGTAGTATCACCAATCGCCTGCATTTTAAAATTTCTTTCGACAGCGAGGAAGTTCGGTCTGCGCTTTATAAAGAGACCTCCATAAAAGGGAATGCCATAATCCTGCTCAACGACGAAGGGGAGGAGGGGAGATTGGACCTTGAGATGTTATACAAAGCCATTATCTCCAATAAGGAGGCGGTACAAAAAGCATTTAAATAATCAACCTTATCCAATTAATTATGAATAGCGAATTCAGTTTTGAACGTTTGTTTGGATTAATCCGCAAACAATGGATCGAGAATAAAAAGTTTTATACGCTTGGGGCATTGGCACTATTGGGAATGATGGGAATTTGCATGTATCTCTTCTGGGTGCTGATGGATGGCCACAATTATTCCGAAATGACGGCTTACCAGATATATGTTATCGGCCTGATTTTGTGCGGAACTATTTATGGCAGCATTAGTTTTAACATGCTGGGCAATAAGGAAAAGGGACAATACTGGCTGACCTTTCCCGCAAGCGTTACAGAAAAGCTATTGGTCACTTTCTTTTTCAATCTGGTACTTTTTTTCCTGGTTTATTCTGCCTGCTTTTTTCTCAGCAAGTGGGGGGCGCAGGTTTACATTGAGCAATATCTAAAAGAAAATGAGAATGCCAGTTACCAACCGATGAATTGGAAAGATGGTTTTGGGGAAGCATTCCCTTATATCATCTGGGGTTATTTCTGCTTGCAATCACTCTTTATCCTGGGTTCTGTTTATTTCAAACAATTTGCTTTTATAAAGACAGTCATTTTTGTCACTATAATTGGGGGAGCCCTGAGTTTCCTGTTAGCCAAGCTCGCTATAAACTTATTCCCTAATTATAACTTTTACTGGAACAACCTGGAGCTGAGAGAATACCATGATCCTACCAATTATGGAGTCTATAAATCCTATGCCG
>JAGKTB010000261.1:0-3589 GCA_018993145.1 Flavihumibacter sp. | reverse complement strand
TAACATTTTCTACGATGAATTGAAAGCCGTAATTGCGCATTATAAAACGCATCCAGATCAGAAAGTTATTCTGCTTACACAATCATGGGGCTCCATACTTGCCACCGGCTATGCAGGAAAGTATCCTGCTGAAATAGACGGACTCATTTTAGCGGAGCCCGGTGGATTCAAGTGGGATGATGTAATTACTTATGTTAAGGCTTCAAGAAGTTTTAACCTCTGGAGTGAATTATTAAATGATGCTACCTTTTTTGATCAATTCATAACAGGTAAAGAAAATGAACATGCGATTTTAGATTACAAAGCGCTTTTATTGTCATCCAGAAACGATATTGTTGGTGATTTTGGTTCGATTTTAGGCACAAATAAGCAACATTATCCAAATGTTAGGGATGGAGCTGTAATTAGTGCTGCAGCCTATGAAATAGCCGATAAGTACAAACCTGATTTTTCAGAAGGAATAGAAAAATTCAAGAAAAAAATCTTATTTCTTTATAGCGAGAATAACAAAGCATACCCCGATAGTTGGGCACAAAAAATTGCAAGTACACTACCCAACAAGCAAATTGTGAAAATAAATGGAGTAGGACATTCCGGAATGTTTGATCAATTAAATACCTGGAACAATATTACTCAACCCTTACTAATTAACTACCTAAATTCTCTCAGATAATGAAACCTTTAATAATAACAATCATAGCTTTGGGCTTATTTCAAACCGTAAAAGGTCAAACTATCAATTGGAAAACAATAGATTCTTCTAAACATATAGTGACTGCTGGTTTTGCATGGGATTATAGTTTATCCTATTCCGCTGGATACGGCTATAAATTAAATACTAAACTTCCGATAGTTTTAAGTTTGAATTTTACAAAAGCTTCCGGAGAAAACCTATTGGACGATTTCAAAACAAAAATTGGTGGTCAGATAGTCTTGCTCAATCAACCTACTTTCAAAGGAATAATAACTTTGAATGGAATATATCGCAGATTTGAAAACGACTTAGTTCGTTTACAGAATATTGGAAGTGAGGTGAAAGGTACCTTCGGTTACTATAAACCAAAATGGCTGGTGGCATGTGAAGTTGGTTTTGATAAAGCCATTCTAACACATTTCAAACATTCCGATACATACAAAAAAGATATCTATCAGAATGTAAAAGATGGATGGTATGAACCTGCTACAGGTGGTAATTTCTCTTATGGATTGCAAACCGGATATTCTTTTAAGAAATCAGATATTACGCTCAATTTTGGAAAAGTAATCACTCAGGATTTTAAGACAACTCCTTTGATACCATTTTATCTGAGGTTGGGTTACAACTATAAATTCAGATGATTTTCATCAACCAGCTGTTCCAGGGAAACCATGTTGTGGGATTATTAGTTCTTGGGGTTGAATTGTAGAAGCGCTTTGGTGATCTTACTTTACCAACGCATCATACAATATCTCCACCGGATGCATCGCCACCCGACCGGTGCCATCTTTGATCTGGTGCCGGCAACTGGTTCCCGAGGCTGCTATCAAGGTGTTGGCAGACTGCTTGCGTACCGCTGGAAATAAGACCAGCTCCCCGATTTGCATGGAGACTTCATAATGCTCCTTATCATAGCCAAAGGATCCTGCCATACCACAACAGCCCGAATTCACCGCGGTGGCTACATAATTCGCAGGAATCGATAAGATCTCCATCACATAGGACACCGAGGACAATGCTTTCTGATGACAATGCCCGTGTACGATGATTTCTTTTTTATCCGAATGAAATTGAGCCGGACCAATCCTGCCGCTCGCAGCTTCCCTGGCCAGGAACTCCTCAACCAGGAATGATTTGGCAGCCAGCTTTTTGGCCTGCTCCAGTAAGGACGCTGGTACCAGGTCCAGGTACTCATCGCGAAAGCTCAAAATTGCCGATGGCTCCAACCCAATGATTGGATATTCATCCGCCAGTATCGGCTCCAGCAACTGTACATTCTTTGTTGCTATCTCCTTTGCCCTTTTTACCAGTCCCTTTGATAAATGCGTGCGCCCACTTTCAATATGCTTCGGAAGGATCACCTCATATCCCAGGCGCTCCAGTAATTCAATACACTTGATGCCAGTTTCTACATCATTGTAATTCGTAAACTCATCACAGAAGAAATACACTTTCTTTTCTTTCACTATCTCTCCTTTCACATTTTCACTTTTCACCTTTGACTTTTCACGACGCTTCTTTTCCCAATTACGTAATGTAAAAGCATACAACTCCGGCAACTCTCTATGCTCCGACATATGCAGGATTTTCTTAAGCGATTTACTGAATATCCCCTGCTTCATCGACCAATTGTATACCCCGGGAAACTTACTCGCCAGTGCTGTTAATGCCGGGAACTCTCCTATCAATCGCGCTTTCAGTGGTACCCCATGCAGTTCATAGTACTGTTGCAGAAATTCTGCTTTCAGTTTGGAAACATCCACACTGGACGGACACTCCGCTTTACATCCCTTGCAGGATAAACACAAGTCCATCGCTGCATGGATCTCTTCGTGATCAAAGGCCTTGGCACTGGTATCAGCAGTTAGAAATTGGCGCAATACATTGGCTCTGGCCCGGGTAGTATCTTTTTCAAATCTGGTGGCCATATAACTCGGGCACATGGTACCTCCTGCCCGATGCGTTTTCCGGCAGTCGCCAGATCCGGAACATTTCTCTGCTAAAGCAAGTATGCCTCCCTCCCGGTCGAAATTAAAATGGGTTGCTACTTTGGTTGCGGCAGGTTTGGCTGGCATCCGGAAAGCTGCATCCATCGGAGGGGCATCTGTAATTTTACCCGGATTGAACAACTGCTTCGGATCAAATATTTTTTTAGTTTCCTTACACAATTCATAACAGCGATCGCCCATCATAAAGGGAATAAATTCCCCTCTCAACCGGCCATCCCCATGTTCACCACTTAAGGATCCCTTGTATTTCTTAACGATGGCTGCAGTACGCGCCAATAATTCCCGGAACTGTATCCTCCCCTCCTCTGATTTCAGATTGATCAAAGGCTCCACATGTAATTCACCTGCTCCTGCATGCGCATAGTAAGATGCTTTCAGATTCATGGAGTGCAGCAATTCCTGCAGGTCTTCAATATAATGAGGTAAATCCTCCGGTGCTACGGCACAGTCTTCAATCAGGTTCACCGGTTGTGCATCCCCCTGGATATTACGAAGTAATCCAAGTCCCGCTTTGCGCAACTCCCATGCTTTATTAATAGATGGTCCTGTTAATAACGGATACGCATATCCCAGTTGCAAGGATTTCAATTCATCTATAAAAGTGGCTGCTTTTGCTTTCATTGGCTCCACTTCCTGCTCCATGAATTCGATCATCAATAGCGCAGCGGGATCCCCTTCTATGAAAAACCGGTTCTTCTGTTGTTCGCGGTGATTTTTGGTGAAGCTCAGTATCACATCATCCACCAGTTCACTGGCATAACAGCCATGTTTAATCGCAACCAGGTTTACAAGGAGCGATTCTTTCAAACTGCTGCAATGCACACAAACCAATCCCTTCTCTGTTGGTGGTAATTCAAGTAAGTTAAGTTTGGCCTCGGAGATC
>JAGKTB010000260.1:0-5799 GCA_018993145.1 Flavihumibacter sp. | reverse complement strand
TGACTGCCATCGCATTTGGAATGTGCACAACTTCCCTGTTATTAACCCGGTTCGTCTTCTTAAGGTTTGTTTGACTTTCTGAATGCGCTGCTGGCAAGCCTCTCACCAACAGCAGCGACTGCCCGGGTGCCTGGGCCCATTGCTGAAGAATCAATTCCTCGAAAATTGTCCTTTGAGGTTCGGGACCTGATAACACAACCAACAATTGGATGGCAGTTCCCCGGCCTTCTTTTATCGCAGCCGACCTGAATTGAAAGGAAGATTTTGTGATGGTGGATTGGAAAGCAGGTAAAGACAGGTTTGCCAGGTCCGGAATATTCGCATTTTTTACTGCTGATGTAATACGGGTAAGCGGTCCAATGTATTCAACCGGAATACCTGGCAGTTGTTTGGGATGTGACAATTCCCCGGCCATCGACTGCCTCATTTCTTTAAAATCAGGTACCCAGCAGGCGTTGAATTTTCCTATATACCGGTACAGCTGCTTTCGAACCAGGGCATCCACCGATTTTCCAAAGGGAGTTTTGATGCCCAGTTGATGGGTAATCAGATAGGAAGGGATCTTAGGATGCCAGAGTCCGTACCGGTTATCACTGATAATTGCGTCCAGTGGGTGATTCCTCGCAAACTCAAGCAGCCAGCGGTTTTCAGCCCTTATCTGTTGAGCCAGATGGGGTAGAGAAAAGGCCAATCGGGTGATAGTCCCGGCTCGGTTTTTGTGGTAGCTAATTGAATAAGCAGGGATATCTACGATTGAAAGGGTAGGAAAAACAGCACGGATCAGGGCTGCCTGGGGACCACTGGCAGCTACAACCAAATCAGCCTGGCAATTGTTAAATAAATAGTTTAGAATAGGTATACAGCGGCTCGCATGACCGAGTCCCCATTCCATAGGAGAAAGCAGGATTCGGGCCCCGGGTGAAAATTTTGGGAGTAAATTCGAAAAATTGCTCAAACCGGGATACTTTTTTGTTGGAAAAATAGTTAAATTGTAAAGCTAAAATTATGAAGAAGACGCTGATATACGTCGTTCTGGCAATTATGATTAGTAGTATTGCGGTTTCCTGTAGCACCAGCAACCGTGCGGGAGGCAAAGGGTGTGGCTGTAATATGAATAAGGGTTATGTAGGCTACTAAAATCTGATTAAATGAAAGCGCCAAACAGAGACTTGTTAGTGCTGGTTAAGCATGCTCGCGACAATGAGGACGCGATGGAACGTGAACTGGTTCAACTCAACAAACTATTGATGGATGTTGAGACGCAGGAAACCTATTCGCACGTGTATGAGATCATTGACTGCAACAAGTTTCGAATATCAACAGATTGTAAGCGCATTATGAAGTTCATCCACAGCGGTGAACCCCCTTTCGTATTTCTCAACAACAAAAACTGATCAGAACTAAGACAGAATTTTCTGTCCTGGAGATTGAAAATAAAAAAGAGACAGGTGCTTTAAACACCTGTCTCTTTTTATTATATCAGTGCAGCTTTTAAGCCGGCTAACATAACCGGGATATCTTCTTTCTTACAGGTTCCAACGCTCAGGCGATACCAGGGCGATTGTGCTGATGCGCCGAAGGCATAAAAAGGCACTACTGCCAGCTTCGCTTTATTCAGTAAATAGCTGGTAACATCAGATTGAGTAGCCAGTAACTTGCCTTCAGGGGTTTGCTTTCCAACCAAGTCCACTTTGATGGTAAGATAAATGGCTGCCTGGGGTGCAACAGAATCCACCGCGAAACCTTCTGCCTTAAGGGCCTGAAATCCATCATGAATGGCACGCAGCCGATATTCCACTTCCGATTTGAAATGTGCGAGGAAACGATCAATGGCCTCTTTTTCCTGCAGGTATTTTGCCACGGCTTTTTGTTCTGCCATCGGCGCCCAGGCACCAACATGCCCCAGGATAGCTTTCATTTTATCTATAATGGCAGCCGGGCCAAAACTCCATCCCACCCGCACACCTGTTGCAGCAAATACTTTGGAGATGGCATCTACGAAAATGGTGTAATCGCGCATGGCCGGCCGCAGGCTAACCGGATTGTAATGCTGGATATCACCATAAGTCAGGTGCCAGTACATCTGGTCATATAAAACATAAAGTTTTTTCTCTTCTGGTCCACGGCTGGCATTCTCTTCCAGTACCAGGTCGCAGATTTTTTCCAGTTCTTCCTTTGTAAATACTGTACCCGTCGGGTTTTGAGGTGAACAAAGGGCCAGCAGACTGGCACCTTTCAACAGTGGTTCCAGCGAAGCAGCGCTGGGCATGAAATTGGTTTCTGGCCCGGCTTCCACTACCACATGTTCACCCCCAACAAAATGGGTATAGTGATTATTATTCCAGGAGGGCACTGCATACACTACTTTTTCTCCCTCATCCACGATGGCCCGGAAAATAGCGTAGATCAGTGGTCGGCCACCTGCTGCAACGAGATATTCTGATTTGGAATAATCCAATCCCTCTCTTTCTTTAATAAATGCCGCGATGGATTCTCTCAGGTCGAGATTGCCTTCCGCCAGCGGATAGTTCGTGAAATGGGCACGATAGGCCTCCACGATGTGATCCTCCAATTCCTTGGGAATGGGAAAAACTGCTGGATCAAAATCTCCAACAGTAAAATTGTATATCTTTTCTCCCAGCCGGATCTTCTCCCGGATTTCTCCACCCAGTTTCACAATCTCGGATCCAATTAGTGTTTCAGACAAATGACTCAGTTTCATATACGGCAATTTGGGGGGCAAAGGTACGGAAAGGGATGCTCAGCCCGGTTCATTTGTTGACCTTATATTTGCCGGCTCTATGAGTAAACCGGAACGTCAAACCGCCCTCTTTCTGAAACCGAATCGCCTACGTCAGCGCTGGTCGCCGGTGGAAGCTTTTTATATCACCAAACAGGCCAGGGGCGTGGACTTCGCGCGGGAAGCACTGGATGCTGATGTGGCCCGTAAAGCCTTTCCTGCCTGGCCCAGGGAGGCACAGGACTCCCTGGCTGTTTTAGGGGATGAAGCACTCACCCAACTGGTTCAACAACTTACCCGTACGCACGCCAAACAAAAAGCAGGCACTTCGCTTACTGCTTATATTGATCGCTCTTTTGTACGGCAGGTTCACCAGTTATTTTCTCAATTACTGGAGCAGGAAGTTGATTTCAGCTGGTATCACCAGACTATCAATCCCAAAACCGGCAACCATCTTACGATCAGCTGTAAAGTGATGCGACAGGCGCCTGAACTGAGGTTTAAGGTGGACAAAACGGAAGCCGGACTCGAACTGATCCCCCTGGTGAAAGTAGAAACCGAATTTGAATCCCTGAGTGAATTTCAGCGGGAATATTTTTTTCTTTTCAGGGAAAACAGCTACTGGCTGTTGAGTATGACCGATTACCAGACCCTTCAGTGGCTGGCTGCAAATGATCCGGCGGTTTATGCAGATGATCCCGCAGGATTTTCTGAACATGTTTTGAAAAGACTGGAGCCGGACTATACCATTGAAATGGGAGCCGTATTAAATAAGGATATCGTGGAAGTGGAACCTACCCATGCGATCTACCTGAGTGAGATCAGTGGCAGCTTCCTGATGCTGACTCCCCGCTGGAACTACGATGGATTTTGGGTAGAAGGCGCATTCAAACTAACGGAAGAGTTTAACCGAAATGGACAGGTATATGTAGTCAAACGTAATCGGACAGCAGAACAGGCATTTCATGATAAACTGCAATCCCTTCATCCGAATTTTGCCAAACAACTGAACGGTGTATTCAATCTTCCTTTTGCAGAAGCGAAGAAAAAGCACTGGTTCCTCAAAGTATATCACAGGCTTCTGGAAGAGAATGTGGAATTACTTGGGATGGAGATGTTGCGCACCTTCCGGTATTCACCCTTCCCTCCGGTAACAGAATGTGTTATCATTAAAACCATTGGCAGCTCCCTGCACATTCAATTTTCACTCCGCTTTGGTGGTGAAACGATTCCACTAGCCGAATTGCAAAAGTTATTACTGGCAGGAGTGAAATCAGTTTTACTCAAGGATCACTCCATTGGAGTACTTACTGAAGAATGGTTATCGCGTTACAGTGCGATCATCAAACACGGTAAGATCAAGGGTGTGGAGTTAATCGTTCCTCAATGGATATTGCTGGGCTTGAAGAAAGAAGAAAATTCGGATAACCATGAGGGTGAGGTAACAGGAGATGCAGCAACTGAAGGATCTTATGCTTTGAGAAGAGCCATCGCCAGGGAATGGTGGGAAAAATGGCTGCACTGGCAATCTGCTGAAACGGCGCTGATTCCGGTTCCTTCTACAGTAAAAGCGGTATTGAGGCCTTACCAACAAAAGGGCTTCGAATGGATCAGCCTCTTATCAGAGATTGATGCAGGCGCCTGCCTGGCAGATGATATGGGTTTAGGTAAAACACTTCAAACCATTTGCTTCCTGGCACACCGACAGGAAGCTGCAGGAACTGATCTTCGGTTGTCCCTGATTGTTTGTCCGGCTACCCTGATGCACAACTGGAGAATGGAACTCGAGAAATTCGCACCCTCACTTCGCTCTTATGTATATCACGGGTCTTCCAGGGATATGGAGGAATTTAGATCCTCTGGTGCCAGGGTGCTGATTACAAGTTATGGAACCCTTCGTTCTGATATTGAAACCCTCCAGGTAGTGAACTGGGATGCGGTAGTACTGGATGAAAGTCATACGATCAAAAATCCATCGGCTCAAATTACTCGTGCAGTGTATCAGTTAAAAGCTACAGCCCGGGTAGCCTTGAGTGGTACCCCGGTGATGAATAACACTTTCGATTTGTATGCGCAACTGCAATTCCTGGTTCCCGGTTTATTTGGTCAACCTGAATTTTTCCGAAAGGAATACGCGCATCCGATTGACAGGGAGCGTAACGAGGAAAAGGTACAGGCATTAAAACAACTGACAGCACCGTTTGTGTTAAGAAGAACCAAACAACAGGTGGCTACCGATCTGCCGCCGAAAACAGAATCGGTGATGTGGTGTGAGATGTCGCCGGATCAGAAAACGATGTACGAAGAAACAAAGAGCCAGATCCGCGACAGTATTTTCCTGAATATCCAGCAGGAAGGAATTGGAAAGAGTAAACTCTCCATCCTGGCGGGCATGCAGAAACTGCGACAGATTTGTGCCGCGCCGGCATTGTTAAAGGATAGCGGATTGGTGCAGGCAGACTCTGTGAAAATCGAAGTGCTGATGCAAGAGTTACAGCATACGCTTCGTTCCAATAAAGTATTGGTGTTTTCACAGTTTAAGGGAATGTTGCATTTGATTGGGAAAGCCTGCCAGCAGGCGGGACTAGCCTATTTTCATTTTGATGGTGAAACGCCACCGGCGAAAAGAGCAGAACTGGTAGAACAGTTTCAGGCGCCGGATAATGAAGTGAATATTTTCCTGATCAGTCTGAAAGCTGGCAATACCGGTTTGACCTTGACGGCCGCAGATTATGTGTTCCTGGTAGATCCCTGGTGGAATACAGCCGTTCAGCAGCAGGCGGTTGACAGAGCCTACCGGATTGGGCAAACTAAAAATGTATTTGCTTACCAGATGATCTGTAAAGATACCATCGAAGAAAAAATCATTGAACTGCAGGAACGGAAGCGTGCGCTGTCACAAACCCTGGTACCCGATGATGAGAGCTTCATCAAACAACTCACGGAAGACGATCTTCAGTATTTGTTCTCGTGACAAAAGGCACGCACCGATTCCGGAAAGATTGGGTACTTTGCTTCAAATTTTTGAAATGGGAACCATTAAATTAGATCGGAAGAGC
>JAGKTB010000259.1:0-3020 GCA_018993145.1 Flavihumibacter sp. | reverse complement strand
GGGTTTGATATCCCGGGCCAGCGACATCAGTCTTTTTTCAGGCTGGGATGCCTTCTTTACCAGGAGGGGTAAAACGAGGTTATTTTCCTTATTGCTTTTTAGAAGAAAGGTGGAAACTTTATAGCCATCGAGGCTCAGTGTAACCGAGTCCTCCGCTTTGGCAGAAGTGATACCAAAACCTCCCGAAGCACCGGAATAAAAGAGGTATCCCGTAGAATGCATGGTCATTTTTACATTCGAAAGCGGCTTCTGGGTTTCATCCCTTATCTCACCTCGAAAATAATACTGTGCATCTGCGTACGATCCTGCCAGTACAAGGAATAATATGGCAACTACAGTTTTCAGGACGGCGGGAATTACAACTCGAAATTAGGTCATATTAGGTTTTAGGGGTACCAAAATAGCCGATAGAGCTTTAGTGGTTCTCCTTTAACTGGTAAATCTCCGGAATATTGCGTCCAAGCCCATCATAATCTAATCCATAACCCAGTACAAACTTATCCGGGATACTGAATCCCAGGTATTTGAGTGGAACCGGGAAACGCGTGGCTTCCGGTTTGTGCAACAATACAGCCAGTTCCAGGGAGGCCGGTTGCTGGTGGTGTAACTGGGGGAGAAACTCGTGCAAGGTTTTACCCGTGTCTACAATATCCTCTACTATAATAACATGCCGGTCGTGGATATCTGTGTCCAGCCCAATCGCAGTTATCACCTGGCCGGTAGACTTGGTCCCTTTATAAGAAGCCAGTTTAATAAAACAAATTTCTGCGTCTATGCGGATAGCTTTAAAGAGATCTGAAGCAAACATGAAGGAACCATTCAGGATGGCTATAAACAGGGGTTTCTTTCCCTCGTAATCGCGATTGATTTCTGCTGCCAGTCGCTGTACCTGCCCATTGATTTCTTCAGCCGTCAGATAGGGCTCGAACAGTTTATCCTTAACCTGTAAAACAGACATATCAGTTGGTGTAAATAAGTAATTGTTGGCCGGTTTTCAGTCCATTAGTATTCAGCCGGTTCCATTCTTTCACCTGCTCAATACTAACTCCGTATTTTTTACTGATACCGTAGAGGGTTTCCTTTTCCCGCACGATGTGCTGTACCGGTTTTTGTTTAAAGGATGCCTGCTGTACCAAATCAGTTGGTCTGGAACTGGTATAAGCCAGCTCGGATCTTTGTTTCGGACGTTTATCACCAGCCAGCAGTGGCTGTTTGGGCGATTTTTCTTTCAGGTACAAACGTTCCCCGGGTGCCGGCTCCATATCAGGGTGCAGGTGGTTTAATTCCAGCAGGGAGCCATAACGAATACCTTCTGCCTGCGCGATATCATACAAGGTTTCATTTGAACCTACAATGTGAAAGAGTCCGGCTCCGGTTTTCTTTTTCCGTTGCAGAAAAATAAGTTGATCGGTTGCCAGGAGGTCACCTTCTCCCGGGGTGATATCATTATAATCGAGTAAGCGCGCCAGAGAAACCCGATGTTCATCTGCCAGGGCAAGCAAGCTGGTTCCCGCCTTCGCATATAAAACTTTGGTATGATTTATTTCAAAAACGCCGGAAGGATAATTTGTAACAACAGGTGGAACAGGAATCTCTATAACATCTTCCTTTGGCGGACGAATACCCACCAACAGCTCATCGGATGGAGCTTTCTTACCGAGAGCAATCAGCGTATAGTCCTGCAGGTTATAGGTTTCAATCAGTTTGATCAGAATCTGGGAATACTTGATATTGGTTGCATAACCTGCTTTTTTAAGTCCATAAGCCCAGGCTTCGTAATCGGTTGGATCAAGCTTGAAAAGAAAGCCATAGCGCTGGTTGGACTTTAGAAAATCTGAATGATCGCGGTATGAATCGGACGCTGATCCATAACTACGGAAACATTCACCAGCAGCATCATCATCGTGATAGACTTTATCACCTGTCCAGGTAGACTTACACTTAATTCCGAAATGATTGTTCGAACGCATAACCAGGTCACTCTGGCCGGCCATGGTTTCATGAATTCCCTGGGCCAGTTTAATGGCAGCCGGTACACCGGTGCGGAGCATTTCATCAACAGCCAGTTGCCGGTATTCCTGTATATACGCAAGTACAGTCGGATTTTGCTGGGCATTGGTCCGGCTGATAAAAGCGATAAACAGAATCAATAGGATTGGACGCTTCATGATCTTAGTTTTTCCGGATTAATAAAAGTCCGTCGCGAAGGGTAACCAGGCTGGTCTCCACCCTTGGATCAGACTTTACATGTTCATTAAATGCATGTATGGCTTTCGCATTTTTTCCACTGATCACGGTTTCAAGCACCTGACCATGGAACAACACATTGTCTGCAATAATCAACCCACCTTTTCTGAGCCTGGGAACCACCAGTTCATAATATTCAATGTACCCGGTTTTATCCGCATCGATAAAAACCAGGTCCCAGGTAAAAGGCAATTGTGGAATAATAGTGGCAGCCGGACCAACCATCAGATGAATCTGATTGGCATAGGCAGAACGATCAAAATAAGCTTTTGCTGTTTCTGCATCTTCCTGCCTTATTTCAATGGTATGTAAGCTGCCGGTTGGAGTCAGTCCTTCAGCCAGGCAAAGTGCACTGTATCCAGTAAAGGTTCCGACCTCCAGGATGTATTGAGGTTGAAGGAGCCGACTGAGCATAGAAAGAAATCGCCCCTGCAAGCGACCACTCAGCATATGCGCATGCGGATGATTTGCCTGCGTATACTTGTTGATCTCCTCCAACAGGGGTGATTCTGCAGAACTAAACCGCTCTGCATATTCATTTATCGGCTGATGAATCAATTCTTCCAAGTGGACAATTTGTGTAAAAATAGCCCAAAATTTTAGAAGTTCGGCTGCAGCGGATGTTTACTGTAGAAATGCAATACCTGTTCAGCTACTTCATCAGCAGTATCCACCATTTTCAGCAGGTCCAGATCCTCAGGAGAGATATAACCTTCCTTCAGCATGGTAGATTCGAGCCAGTTCATGAGTCCGCCCCAATAAGAGCTATCCAC
>JAGKTB010000258.1:0-10114 GCA_018993145.1 Flavihumibacter sp. | reverse complement strand
CCGAGATCTCCACTCTTCCCCAACACGCCGCTCTCCCGATCTCCTTTTTTGTTGAATGAGACCCAGCAGAAAGCTGCCCTGCGGGCGCTGTTAAACAATCGGGGACCAGGAAAAAGCCAGGCTGTAGGAATTCCTGCTATCACCGCCTCTCTTTAAGGGATCTGTTGAGTTGCCATCTCTTAGTTCGATCGGATAAATAAGGTTGATACGATCCATGTATACCTGGCCCTTCGCCGTGAATTCACCCATTTTATTGGCTGTCTTTTTTGACCCGTGCAGATTCGCCCCGATAGAGGTGTAATCATATTCACCGCTGAAGGATAATCCTCCTCCCCACTCTGTTCCTTTCTTTTCATTCTCCCGGCTGAAGGAAACGGAAGGATAAATTCGGGTATCCGCATAAGAGGCGGAGGTTACGGTCTTGGGATCAATTTTATCTGAGGAAGCAGAGGTGTAGTGATCCAATCCAATATCAACAGACCAGGTTTGCTTCCGTTGCTGACGGTCGAGCCGAATCAGCTTCACTTCCAGCGAATTGGACAGATCGGTTAACTTCTGTGAACCAATGCCACCGGTAACAGCAGCATGGTCACCATTCTGGTGATAATAACTGGATACCAGGTTGATCTCATCTATTTTCAGGCGGCGCTTTTGATAGGAACTATCCTGGACAGTTTGAGAAAAAGCGGCTAATAAACCAATATAGAGGCCTATTACGGTAAGGCAGATTTTTTTCATGTACTAGTTTTCTTCTTCAGTTTCTAATTGCAACCACAACCACCACCGGATTTACCGGCATTCGCACCAGCAGCACCTTCCCTGTAGGACTGAAAGCTGAGTTCTGTTTTTTCCACCTTGCGGTTTCCTAACATCATCTCCGCATCATTCAGGCGGTTCTTCTGAAACTCTTTTACCACCTGGCAGCTGTTAAGTCCGGTTAGTAATAAAATACCTACCAGCATTTTCTTTATCATATCAATTGAATATTTCGGGTTGTCTTTAATCTGTTAGAATCGTCAATAATGAGAGCAGCAACCTGTTTCATCTGGTTCAGCATATCCAGGCCAATTTCTGTTCCCATGATCATAATGGGAGTAGCAAGAGCATCAGAGAGTTCTGCAAACGGACTGATAATTGTTACGCTTTTTATTCCACTAACAGGCATGCCTGTACGAGGGTCGATGGTGTGGGAGTATCGTTTCCCATTGATCTCAACAAACTTTTCATAGTTACCGGAAGTGGCAACAGACATATCGGTAATGTTGATATAGGAGAACAAGTGATTGGCTGCGTTGGGGTCAGCTATTCCGATGGTCCAGGGTTCCCCATTCTCCTGTTTACCCCAGGCGGTAAGATCACCTGAAGCGTTTACAATTCCACTGGTCACCCCTTCTTTAACAAGTACTTCTTTGGCGCGATCTGCAGCATATCCTTTTCCGATTCCACCAAAACCTATCCGCATTCTTTTTTCTTTCAGAAAAACGGTCCGGTTCAGGGGATCCACTTCAATATTTCGAAAGTTTATCAACCTCACCGATTTCCTTGCAACTGCAGCATCAGGCAGCGATTTCATGGTAAGGTCAAAATTCCAGAGTCGTTTATCAATGGATCCGTAAGATAAATCAAAGGCTCCCTGTGTAAGCTCTGAAATTCGCTGGGCGCGCTGGATCAATGCGATCATTTCTCCTGATACCTCAACAGGAGTAATTCCGGCCATTTCATTAATGAGGTTTGTCTCACTTTCGGGCAGAAAGGTGGAGAGCAAACCTTCTATCCTGCTGATTTCAGCAATTGCCCGTTCGATCAGCCAGGCGGCCCTGTTTTCATCAGGCTCCAGCACAGTTATTTCAAATCGATTCCCCATCAGGCGAAGGGATCGCTTTCTCAGGTTTCCGTTTGAGTGCAATAGTTTAAGATCCTTATTCATGGGTGAGGGTTCGTAATTCGTTTAAAAATCCGGTTGCTTTGTTTTCCGGGTAGCCTTCCCAACTCTTTATCACTTTACCATTTTCATCCAACAGAAGGGTTAATGGAAAACTGCCTTTGCTGTTATAGCGTTCCGCCAATGCATCGTTTTTATGCTGCTGTTCAGCGGTCAGCTGGTTCTTTTTGGACCTGGGAAAATCAGCCCTGACCAGTACCAATTCTTTGGTAGCCAGCTCTTCAAATTCAGGAGATTGAAATACATCCCTGGTAAGACGAATACAGGGTCCGCACCAGTCTGAGCCTGAAAAATTCAATAAAATCTGCTTGTGTTCCTGTTTTGCCTGTTGTTGAGCTTCCGAAAAATCCAGCAGCCAAACGGGAGCAATAGCCTGGGAAAGTAGGAGTAGGATAGAGACCAGAAAGGGCATTTTAATCTTATTTTAATGTGAATCTAATTTCATTCTAATCTCACCCATGTGATATTTCTCACATTTGAACCTGATTTTCTTGATTGTAATACAACTTTTACAGTTTTTACCACGTCTTGCTGTGCATGACAAACTCCTATCCAAAGACACCGTCCCTGCTGATCTGCCTGGCGCTTGACCTGGTTGGATACTTTACCTACGCGATACCTGTCCTGGGTGAATTCGGCGATCTGATCTGGGCACCGATATCAGGCTTGTTGTTTTTTAAGTTATTTGGGGGATGGAAGGGAGCCCTTGGGGGATTTTTCGCTTTTGCAGAAGAACTCCTGCCCTTTACAGATTTTGTACCCAGCTTTACACTTGGCTGGCTGGCGCAGCGATTCCTGTTTCGTAAGCCAGGAAATGCGCTAACGATTAATGCCCAATAGGCAACTGTTTGATAAGCAACTGCTTAGGCAGCAAATGGATAATTTTCAGGATTGGAGCGATTGTTTCTGAAACGTTTATCGAACTGTTCTACCACCAATGCGGCGGCTCCGTAGAGTTCTGCTTCTTTGTTTAAGTCGGATATTCTCAACTGGGTATGGGCAGTAAGCCGGGGTATGCAATACCTGTTCAAGGCTTGCTGAATAGGGGGAAGTAATAACCTGCCGGCAGCAGCACCTCTACCGCTTAATACAATTTCTTCCGGATTCATGATATGTGTGAGGATGGCAATTCCTTTGCCGATAATAAGAGCGATTTCGGAAATCAACTCCACTGCCAGCTGATCTCCCCGGATTGCAGCCTGGATAATCAGCTCGAAAGCACTGTCTATATCTTCAGGCAAAGTTTTAATGCTGGTAACACGACCCGATTCAATTCCTTCCCTTACTCTGTTAACCAGCACTTTCATGGAAGCTTCGGTTTCCAGGCAACCCATCTTCCCGCAATCGCAGAGTTTGTTGTTATTAAAAAGAGGTATATGGCTGAATTCCCCGGCGAAACCATTGTACCCCCTGAAAAGCGAACCATTTACAATCATGCCCAGGCCAATTCCCCAGGATAGATTGATGACCATTACATTGTTTTTGCCTTTTGACCCTCCCAGTTTCAATTCTGCCAGGGCAATCAAACTGGAATCATTGTCGAGGTAAACTGGTAATCCCAGCTCCTGCTGCATCCGGTCAGGAATACTTTTGCCATTGTTTTCGAAGAATGAATAATTAACTCCGGTGGTAAGATCAATAAAGCCGGGCATACCTATTCCAACACCCAGGATTTTATTAGCAGGTACTGGAATTTCCTGCAGATAGTTTTTAATCAGGCCGATCAGTTCTTCTAAAGAAGCCGGGTTATCCTTTAATGGCAGACTGATTCGTTTTTCATTTAATTTTTTAAAATTCTCGAGATCAACCAATGCAATTTTGGTGGTTAACTGGTCCATAGCAATAGCTATGGCATACATGCGCTCCGGTGCAAGTGCATACACCTGTGGTCTTCTTCCTCCTGTTGAGGGGGCAAATCCTTTCTCGAAAATCATTCCCTCCTTCACCAATTCATCCAGGACCCGGATGGTAAGAGGCAGGCTTCGCTGAATGCGATTACTTAATTCTGAAGCAGACAGTAGTTTTCCAAAGCACAATTCTTTCAGGATCTTTCCTTTGTAAACTTCAATTTTTGGCGACATATATTTATTTAAAATACCGAATAATTTACAAATTTTACCATTTCCCGGTTCGTTGGTTATTAAAAGAGGCTGCCTCTAAAGAGACAGCCCCTGCTACTAATTGTTTACCCAAATGGGTGGAACAGTATATCTTATGGTTTTTTCGCCCACCAGAGGGGTGTAAGTACACCATCAACCCCGCCTAACAGAGCAACAGCCTGTTCATATCCCTTTGGATTGCTGTTGGCAAATGATGAGGGATAACGCACGCGTTGTGGGAAAAACTTGACACTACTTGTCATGTAATTGGCGGAAGTCAGGTCCGGCATGTTTACCAGCGGATTCTCAACAGCCGGATTTTCAAAGAAAGGCAGCCCTAATCTTCTGTGATCACTCCATGTTTCAAGTGGTAACCATGGATTTTGGGCAATGAATTTTTGCGTAATGATCTTGGTAAGATGATCATTTTTCACTGTACCATTTTTGTAGAGGGTGTTTTCTGGATATTTAATCTGAGCCACTCCATTTGCATTGGTATAGCCATCTACATAATTCATTGCATAAGTTGCCGAAGGTTCAGTTGTGTGGCCCCATGCAACGGAAGTACCTGCCCTGTTGTAAGAATTTGAAGTCAGGTAATTATTTGCAAAAGAACTAACACCCCAGTATTCAAAGCTGGATTTGATTCCTTCTTCATAGGCCTGTTGACCTCCCATTGGAACCGTCCAGTTCCGGACAGCAGCTTCGGCAACGAGGAAATAGGATTCCCAGGCTGCAAAGAAAATCCGCTTGTTAGCACTGTTCCTGAAATTATGGGCAAGTCTGGGCATGGTTCCAGGATACGCACGCACCTGGTTCCGGGATCCTTTAACACCCCAATCGCCATTAGCTGATGCATTCCAACTCAAAGCTGCGTCCACCGTTTTCCAGGCAGAACCATCTTCTCCCAACAGGTTGCGTGAAGTAGTTCTGGCATCATTAGTCCAGGAGGGATAATAGTTAAAATTGGAATTTGTGAAATCGCCCGGAATGGCAAAAGTTTTATAGGCGCGGGGATCAATTACATTTGGTAATCCATCCAGCCAAAAACCTGCAGATGGGTCATTTGTTTTGGTGGCGAAATGATTATCCAAACGGATACCCATATAATCAGCAGGCTTGATTTTAGCAGCATAGGATGCAGGCAATTGGTCTTCTGATTTTACTCCACCCAGGTTCAGATACAGGTTATTAAGTGTTGCGGAAATGAAGAATGCATTCCATTCACGGGTCATCACACCAGTAAGGGCATCCCAACCCGGTTTTTCTGCCACTTGGAAAGTTTCACCAAGGGTAGTAATAAATGGTCCGGCAGCTGCGGCCTCAAACTCAGCTTTTGCCTTGGCAGCATCTACTTCGGATAGACGCATTGCAAACCGCATACGAAGAGAATTGGAGAATTTCTGCCAATTCGCCCAATTGTATCCATACACCGGATCAAATTTGGCAACTGCAGCGGGACTAACAGCAAGGTCTAGTTTAGCACTTGCATCTTTCAATTCATCCAGCATAAAATAATAGACATCTTTTTCACTGGAATAGGTAGGTGTGGAACCCTGAAAGCCATCCAGCGGAATAGGTCCGAAAGTATCAGCCAGTTCACTCATCAGGTAAGCACGCCAGATACGGGCAACCTGGAGCAGGTTATTGGTATAGGGTTTAATGTTACCTGATGCAATTTGTTCATTGGCTACCGTAATACCAGAGTTCACACTGGCCAACCAGCCAGCAGCATATCCGCGACTCCAATAATCAGAAGACCAGCCATCATTGTAACCACCGCTGGAAATTCCACCACCAAATTGCTGGTGTCCCGCAGTTTTCCAATACAGTACAAAAATACGCTCAGCGATATGCGGATCCTGTTGAGCTCCAATGATGGAGCCGTTGATAAAATATTCAACCTGGACCTGCTGTGAACCGGCTCCATAAGGGTTCTCATTAATCTCGTCGAATTTGCTGCACGAAGAAAAGAGTCCCAATCCGGCGACTGCTGATAAGGCAATTGTTTTCAAATTATGTTTCATACAATTTTTTTTTGAGGTTAGAAGCCTAATTGAAGACCAAAGAGGAAAGAACGCATGGTTGGAGGTGCTCCATTTTCAAACCCAACCGCATTGGAACCTGTAGCAAACGTAGATTCCGGATCAATACCCTTCATCTTGCTGGATATCATCCAAACGTTGTTGCAGCTAACGGTAATCCTTGCCCGAAGTATGGGAGAATTGCCCAAAACAGACTTAGGAAGGTTATACCCCAACTGAACATTTCTCAAACGGATATTGCTTGCGTCAAACAAATAAGCTTCATGAATACCCAGGTTATTAGCAGTAGATACAGCCTGGTAATAAAGTTGAGGGCTGACTGCTACGGTACTTTTTGTATAACCACCAGCACCATCACTAATTACACCATCAACAACAAAATTTTCCCTGGCACCATTTTTAACTGTAGCAGCAGCGTTTCCAAAACGCTCCAATGCCACATGAGTAGCAGAGAACATTTTTCCACCGAAGCGTCCATCTACCATAAAGGAGAAGTTGAACCCTTTGTAGTTAAAGCTGTTGGTAATACCTAACATAGATCTTGCCTGCTGGTCTCCCAGTAATTTCTGAACCGGATCACGTTGTGGTACACCTGCTCCACTTAACAGAAGCTGACCGAAGAAGGGGCTGTTTTCATCATCCACTCTGCGGAATCCATGTCCCCAGATCTCACCATATAAACCTCCGGCAACGGCACGGATTGCCAGATCATCAAATCCACCCAGAGAGTATTGAGTTACACCCAATGATTTTTCAATATCAATCACTTCGTTCAGGTTCCGGCTAAAGTTTGCCTGTATATTCCAGTTTAATCCTTTTGGATTATCTAATACACGTGCATCAAAAACAATTTCAACACCTTTGTTCTGGATATTACCAGCATTGATTTTGCGGGCAGCATAACCACTCATTGGATCCAGTGGCAGATTAATCAACTGATTTGTTGCGTTTGATTTATACCAGCTAAAGTCGAGTCCAAAGCGATTCCGGAAGAAACGTAATTCAGCACCGAACTCAAGGTTTTTAATCAGCTCGTTGACTACATTTTCATCAAAGAAAACGCCGCCCGGACCAGCAGTTGTATTACCATTCGGATCTTTACCTACAGAGTACAGGTTGTATAATTGATAAGGCCCCATATCATTACCTACCTCAGCATAAGATGCTCTAAGTTTAGCATAGCTTAACCAGCCAGGTAAATTACCACCCATATTTTCAATCATATCTGTCACTACATAGGACAAACTCACAGAAGGATAGAAATAGGAACGGTTGGCTTTGCTCAAAACGGAGCTCCAGTCATTCCGGAAAGTCGCATCCAGGTAAAGCCAGCCATCATAATTCAATCCTACCGAACCAAATACTGAATTGATCTTCTTTTCACTGAAACCTTCTGAAACGGCCGGATTATTGACTCCATTATTCAGTGAAAACAGGTTGGGGATTTCCAGTAATCCTACACCTGCGCCAATTGAACTGCTGCGCTGCGTCATCAGGTTTCCGCCTGCAGTGAGGGTACCGCCCAGTTTTCCAAATACATTGTCTTTTTTAGCCGTGATCAGTGCCTGATAGTTGGTTTCGACAAAAGTTTCTTTTGACGTACTATAACTTCCGGTAGCGGCGGCCGGACTGCCAGCATAGAGTTTGCGGGATGCGTTATTGGTAAACATATCGGCACCTGCTTTAATTTCAGCATCCAGCCAATCGGTAAACTGATATTTAGCTGATCCGGTCAGAATGAAACGATCTCTTGAATCGCGACGATCATCGTATTTGGCCTGCCAGTAGGGGTTAATAGCATTGAAACCACCGTACCAGATCATGTTTCCGAATTCATCCCTTCCTGCAGAAAAATCCCGGATATCCAAAGAACGCGGATGTGTAAGCAGGGTATAGATCCGGCTGTTATCACGACCATTAGAGGGACGGTTAAATCCTGCAGTATTGTTGTACTGAATTTTTGTATCAGTCGTCCAGCGATTGTTTTTACCAAAGCGGCTGGTTGCTCTTGCAGTCATATTGGTACGTGTCAGTTTGTTCCCTGGAAGAATACTGCGATCTTCCAACCTGTTCAGTGAAGTATAGACACTTGTATTGCCAAATTGCTGTTGGAAGGAAATATTGTAATTCTGATTGGTTCCATTTCTCACAAAATTGCCAACATTGTCAAAGATTTCAAGCGGAGCCATGGTTCCATCCCATTTTTCTACCATCTGGCCTTCGGCTTTTGGACCCCAGCTTTGTGCTTCTCTTTCATTGAATACTCCATCCAGACCTTGTCCGAATGTATTCTGAAGCTCCGGCTGCAGGAAGATACTTTCTACGCCAATATTGGTACCAACGGTTAATCCGATACCTGCTTGTTTGCGACCAGATTTGGTTGTGATCAGGATGACACCATTTCCGGCGCGTGATCCATAAAGTGCAGCAGCAGAAGGGCCCTTCAGAACAGACATGCTTTCAATATCATCAGCACTGATATCGCCCAATCCATTACCCATATCATAACCAGCTCCCCAATATCCATTTTCCGTGGTACCGGTAAAATTGTTAATGGGAATACCATCAACAACAATCAATGGCTGGTTGTCGCCTGTTAGAGAAGTGAATCCGCGTAATACAATTTTTGCAGAACCACCTGCACCATTACTGGACCGAACCACCTGCAAACCAGCTACTTTACCAGTAAGTGCATTGGTCATGTTGGTTTCACGGGCATCCGCCAGTACCGTTCCTTTTACTTCCTGAACCGCGTAACCCAGCGATTTTTTCTGACGTTTGATTCCAAGAGCAGTTACCACTACTTCATCCAAATTACCACTGCCGGCTTCCAGGACTACTGAAAAGCTGGACTCCTGACCTACTGTGATTTCTCTGTTTGCATAATTGATTGCGGAAATTACAATGACCGAGCTGGGACCAGCAACGGTAATGTTGAACATACCGACATCATCAGTTGTGCCGCCGTTGGTTGTTCCTTTTTCAATAACTGTAGCCCCGACGATAGGGGTACCTTGCTTGTCCTTGACGGTTCCCGACACCTGCCTGGACTGGGCCATAGCTGCTGTTGCAAAGCAGCTTACCAGCAGGAAGAGCAGAAACTCCTGGATCCTTTTTTTCATTGCAGTTGTTTTTGTTTGGTTATTAACGAACAGCACGTCTTTTGAAACTAGGCTACAAAAGGACGTACTGATATTGCCTTTTTAGTTTTTGGTTGTGTATCTATATTTTCTACTACCAGGCAGGCAGCACCCATCAATTCTGCTTCCTTGCTAAGCCTGGAAATTTCCATATCTGTGTAGGCTGCCAGCCTGGGAATACAATACCTGTTAAGCGCCTGTTGAATAGGAGGCAGCCAGAGATTACCGGCCGCTGCACCACGTCCACTTAATATGATGAGCTCCGGATTCATGATATGTATAAGGATGGCAATCCCCTTTCCAATGTGCATGGCGGCTTCAGATACCAGTTCTACAGCAAACTGATCGCCCCTTGTTGCAGCTTTTAGTACTTCCTGGCAGGCTTCTTCTATTTCATCCGGAAGCTGTTTCATGCTGGTAACACGACCTTCCGCAATTCCCATTCGTGCCTTTTCCACTACCACCTTCAAAGATGCTTCAGTTTCAAGACATCCATTTTTACCACACTCGCACAGTTTATTGTTATTGAAAATCGGAATATGACTGAACTCACCAGAAAAGCCATTAAAACCCCTGAAAAGCTCTCCATTAACAATCATTCCTAAACCAATTCCCCAGGAAACATTGATCACCATAGCATTTCCACGGGATTTTGCTCCTCCCAGTTTAAACTCAGCCAGAGCAATAATACTGGAGTCATTGTCTATATATACCGGTATTCCAATCTCATCTTCCATTCGCCTTATCAAGCTTGTTCCCCGGTTATCGAGATAAGAGTAATTAATACCTTTATTAATATCAATGAAACCAGGCATTCCAATACCAATTCCTATTATTTTATCCGTATCAATTGTTAAACCTTGAATGAAATCATTCAGGTTGCTAATT
>JAGKTB010000257.1:0-8487 GCA_018993145.1 Flavihumibacter sp. | reverse complement strand
GATATTGAATATATTTATTTCTATGAGTATGACAGAACAAGAGATCATAGAGAAAATAAACCACTTTCTGGCGGAAGAATTTGAAGTGGAACCGGAAAAAATCACCCCTGATGCCCATCTCAAGGAAACCCTGGAATTGGACAGCCTGGATTATATTGACCTGGCGGTAGTAATAGAACATCACCTCAACTTTAAAGTAAAGCCGGAGGACTTCACCCGCATGATAACTGTGCAGGATTTTTACCAGTATGCCTTTAGCCGCTGCGGAGTTTCTTAAACAGGTTTCTTTGGCATCTCGTCATCTGCCCTGATCGACCAGTGGCCGTCACCTGCTACCAAAAAATAAACCAATAAAACCAGCACAACAAGGGAAACAAGTAGTTCAGGAAAAGGTCGCCACAACTCACGCGAAGTATTTACAAAAAAGATTGCCCCCAGCAGGATAGGAATTTGAATAAGTGCAGCAATCCTGGTATAAGCACCCAGTATCAGCAGAATTCCACCTAATAAATGCGCCACGAATACATAATGCCCCAGTACTACCAGAGCGAATTCGGGCATGGGCAGTTTTGCATCCACCTTGGCCATAAGGTGGCTCATGTTATAGACAAACTGGATACCCTTTATGCACAAAAATATACCAAGCGCAATCCGGACAATGTCCATCCATCGGGGATGATGCCTGTCACCCCACAATTCAATTCGTTGTAGGAGATTCATAACACTGCATTTAAGCTGAATAAATAAAGAACTCCCCATAAGTTACGAAAATTCATTGGGATACACTTCATCCTGAAATTTGTACAATTAATACTGCTAATCCTTGACACGGGAGCCAGGACAGGCTACCTTGCCCCCAATTCATTAATCTTCAAACAACCTATCAACAATGAAAAAGATCTTGTTAACAGCAGCAGGATTGGCAGCAATCGTTGCGATTACAGCTATTGCCTGCCAGGCTCCGGTTACAGATTCCAAGGCTGCAGAAACTACTGCCACAGCAGAGGATGCGGTTAAACGGGGTGAATACCTTGTAAATACCATCGGATGCGACGATTGTCACACTCCTAAAAAAATGGGTGCTCATGGCCCAGAGCCAGATATGGAGTTCCGCTTTGCCGGCCACCTGGCTACACAACCAATCGGACCAATTGATACATCGGTTTTATCAAAAGGATGGCTCTTATTCGGACCTTCTTTAACCGCCGCTGTTGGCCCCTGGGGTGTATCCTATGCAGCCAATATCAGTGGAGATTCAACCGGTATCGGTGCCTGGACAGAAGAGCAATTTTTCCGTGCCATGAGAGAAGGAAAATACAAGGGTCTGGAAGGCGGACGCCCTATGCTACCCCCTATGCCATGGCCAAATTTTGCCAAGTTAAAGGATGATGACCTGCGTGCTATTTTTCTCTACCTGAAAGCAAGCAAGCCGATCAACAACGTAGTACCTGCTCCCAAGCAACTAAGCTCACTCTAAACAGGAGCTACCCTAAAAAAATAAACCCGCCAACCGGCGGGTATTTTTTTATCACTTCACTTCCTTACACTATAACTCCCTATTCCCTTCCTCCCTCCTCCATTCCTCCTTCCTCCATTCCTCCCTTCTCCTTTCCTCCTTCTTCCATTCCTCCACCATATCCCATTTCAGCAAAGGCAACTGCCCCAGTATCTTCTCCAGTAACAGTTCAAAAACCGGCGCGGGTAAACTGGATTCCATAGAATTCAGCCATATTGCAATGTCTTCATCATCCATATCCTTAATCATCCATGAACAAAGCTCCAGCCATTCAGATAAAGGTTGTTTTCCTTCAATCCGGAGCTGCAACATATAAAGTGCATCATCCGAATAATACTTCCACAACAGGGGATTCAGCATTTCTTCCTGCCGCTGCATAGCCTGAATCACCCAATCTGACAAATTCCGGAAACTGGACCCGAAAAGAATACCTGCCCATTTATTGGCACGATCGGACCCTGCTTCTTTATCAAAAACCAGCATATGATCCAGGATTCGGTCCAATGGAGAAAAACGCACTTGCTGGTTCGCTGCAAAACATTCCGGTACTTTTTTCTCAAAAACCTGCAATGCAGGAATGATATACCTGCTTTCTTCCTCAGCCTGCCGCTGACAGGCAAGCACCAGTTCGATCACCTGATCGAACCGATGCTGCACCTGCTGGGGTTTGGTAAAGTTCGTAAACTGCAATTGCAGGCTGGCATCCAGCAACTGCGCCCGAAGCGCGCTGTGTGATGTCTGAAATAAATTGAACCTGCGCATATAATTATCTTTAAATGGTTTTATTCGTCAATTGCTTAATTGCAATAAGATGAGCAACCAGCACTAATGGAACAATCACGGTTGGAAGTAAATTGAAAGGAAAATGCAGTACAGCCAGGTTGGGCTGATCAAATGCCCATCGCTGCAAGGGTGATGGGGTGGACAAAATAGCCCTTGCAATAACGTTGAACAGCAGCAATAGACAAATAATATTCCACCATAAAAGCAGGTTCTTTTTTTCTGCTACTGTCTGTCCTGCAAGTAGCGCAACAACCACAGCCGATACACCTGAAAGTATATCATAATTATGTCCTTCCACAGTCATATGTATGGAAGTCATCTGAAAATAAAAAAGAAGCAATAACACGATTTCTACCAGAATCCGAATGCTGTGAAATCCGGTCAGGGTTCTAAGATTGGTTTGAGCAATCAACCCTTTTCCCTTTCCAAAAAACAAGTACAGCACCAGTATAAGCAGCGCAGGAAAGAACCCAAATACCAGTATCCTGGGAGGTAAACTATCCGTTTGCTGGTATACGCCAAGCAGTCCGAGTATTGCCTGCAGCACCGTCCAACTGGTCAGCATAAGCAATAAAGTACGCGACTTTGTTGCCTGGTAAAACCATCCAATAGATACAATTACCGTCAATAAGAACAAAACTGGCACATATACGGGTAAGCCCAACATCATGTTATTGCTTTTTTGATATCAAGTTTCAAATCTTAATTGCTTGCTTCGCGGTACACAAAGTTTTCAAGTGTGATCTCCCGGCTTGTGCCTACGCGCGCGATCTTCATTTTAGTAGGATAAAAACCCGCCACTTTGAATTTCTGCGGTTGAGGAATCGCCCTTTCAAAGAGATTTGACTGTTCAATGAACGCTTTGGTTACCATGGGTTCCAGGAAATTTACCTTCCCATCATAGGATCCATAGATAAATGTTTCTGTAAAAGTTGACCCGTTTAACTCCGGAGCCGTTGCATCCAGCCAGTGTTTTCCCATCTGAGGAACTCCACCTGGAGGCGCGATATAAGTTGCCGGCAGGAAAGCTGCATCCGGAAGGTTATCAAATCCGGCCGCATTTGTTTCATAGGGAGGAATGGCCAACCGCTCTGCTTCACTGATCATGTAAAAGTGAAAATCAAAATGGGGTTTGGTGTACACATTCTCAGGTTCATGTCCTGCTGGATTCCAATCCAGTCCGATATGTTTGAATGGTGTAAGCAGTTCCGCCTTTGCATGCAGCGGAAGCGTTACACTGTTGGCATGATCATGCCCCTGGTCGCCACCTACTGGTAAATTATTCCAGGCCTGGTCATTGATCGAGATACCCATCTTTTCTGGTTTGCCATCCTTTCCTACCTGGACAAAAGAATGCGCTTTGCCTCCGTGAAATGCTACCTGCGGACCTTTAAATACACCGCCTTTTTCGTCCTTGTCTTTACTGCAGGCACTAAATCCGATAATCGCTGCCAGCAGCAGCACCTTTGTTGCTCTTTTTTTCATGTTGGTTGTTTTTATGGTTAATGGTTAATGAATTTTTTAATAGCAATTCCCGCACATACAAGGCCGTTAGTGCCTGGGGCTGGTATTGCATGAACTCCCTCGACATTTCTTTCACGCGCTGGCGATAACTGTCCTGCTGCAGGATTTCCTCCACTGCTGCACGTAGCTTTCCAGGTTTGGGCCTCTCAGTTTTCAGATTGATACCAAGTCCGAAATACCCCACCCTCGCATTGATCTCACTCTTACCCTCATGGATACCCGCTACTACCATGGGCACTCCATGTTGTATTGACAGCAATACGCCACCATACCCGCCATTCGATATATAGACATCGGTATAGGGAAGGACTTCATCAAAAGGGATATAATCCTCAATTATAATATTGGGTGTGCTGTATTTTTTCAACAGTGCCTCGCGACCAAATCCGCCGGTTGTAACCACCAGCAGGCAGTTGCTGTCTTTTAAGGCTTCGATAGCCGGCTCCAGTAATTTGGAACAGTCTTTTTCAAAAGTTCCCTGCGTGATGAGCACTACCCGGTTGTAGGAGGATAACCTGGCATCATACCAGGGTTCCCGGTTCTTCCATTTTTTCAGAGGCAAAACCGGACCGATATAGCGGATCTGCTCACTCAAATCCGGGCGCTCATATTCAAATCCCGGCGTGCCACTCTGCAGGTAGAGATCCGATTTGGCAATACACATGTCAAAGAGATACTGGTTTCCATGTTCAATGCCATGTTGTTCCAGGAGGGAATGCATCAGCCGGAAAGAGGGCTGAAAAAGAAAATCCAGCACCAGGAATCGCAGGAACCGATGAAACAGCTTTCCCAGTAAGGAATGTGAAGGTGTTAGTCCAAGGCCCATCGGAGGTAGCTGCCGGGAGGTTTCAATCAGCGGTACAATACCAATTGTTAGCACCGGAATGTTCATTTTTTCTTTCACATAGGGAATACCCATGAAAGCACAGTCCGCTATCAGCAGGTCAAAAGGAAATTCAGCATACACCGCTTTCAGATCGCGGTAATATTCCGGCCCTCTTTTGATGAAAAACTCCTGCATATCAAAATTGAGCTGCGCGATTTTTCCTTTCTTTCGGGAGCGTTCCGGCAAAAGGGTATCTATATTCTGTGCATTGATATCAAGTGCTTCCCGGAAGGGGAAAAAGCGAATCCCGAGTTGACGGATCTTTCCTTCGTATAACTCAGAACAGTACCAGGCAATTTCATAGCCCTCTTCCAAAAGGTGGGCTGCCAGTGAGGTGAGTGGATTGAAATGCCCGTCTGCCGGTACATTGGCGAACAGGATCTTCCTGCAGGTTGACAATTTCATAGCTGATCGATAAGGTTATTAAAAGCGTCTGCAATATTAAATTGCTGCAAGCCCCAGGGAAAGGCTATGCTGCATGAAACCGCAAAAACTTGCACCCAACTGTTACCAGCTTATCTTGATTACAACTGATGCAAAGAAATCATCAATCCATCCACGATTCTGCCATATTAGTAAAGGCATTCCTTTTGGTACCTTTCACCTGAGTATATTTGATAACCTGAACAAACGAATGATAAAGCAATTCCTCCTTGCAGTACTGCTGTTTTTTGCAGGATGCTCCTCATCCCTACTGGCACAACAGGCCAGGCAGTATTCTTTTACACAATACAGTACGGCAAACGGACTTGTATCCAATCATGTGAATGCAGTTGGCCAGGATAAAAAAGGATATATCTGGCTGGCTACCACCAATGGGCTGCAGCGATTTGACGGCAGGGAATTTATCACCTTTAAACACAATCCAAACCAGCCCAACAGCATACCTTCCAATAACCTGGCTACCATGTTCTGCGATTCAAAAGGCAGGGTGTGGATTATTAATGAAGACAACCAAATCGGACTATTTGACAATGAACGCTTCACCTGTAAGGAAGTGGAAGTGGACATGCCACCCAGGTCGTTGAACATTTTTCATACCTCCATTTTTAAAGAGGATTGGAAAGGAACCCTCTACCTGCTCATGATCGGCAAGGGGGTATTTCGCCTGGATGAAAGCCAACAACGCTTCCTGCCAATCAGCAGGGAGGCAACGCTTCCTGCTAACTGGACCGTTCTCTATTTTCAACCAGATGCCAACCGTAAAGTTCTCTGGCTGGGATGCGACTCCGGGTTGGTCAAATACGAACCAGATCTGAAGAGGCTCTCCTATCCCGGAAACAACCGGTCGAAAGATCCTATCATTGACAGCTTTGCCGGTTTACACAATATCCAGGGAATTGAACCGATTCACAACAGCAAAAGCCTGGCCCTGTTTCATTGGCCTTACCGCCATCCGGTTCCCTATTTCTATTGGTACGATGGCAATACCGGCAAAAAGATCCGGCATTATATTGGTCCCTATATTCCAAGGGTCTATCATGAATACAGGGGCATCTCGCAACAAAAAAATGGAACTATCTGGATCTATGGGCTGCCCTTTATTGCTGAGTTCGATACCTTACACCAACGATTTCAGTTTGTACATCAGACTGCCCCCTACACAGAAAAGTTTCGTTTTGATGTAGGCTTGCAGGCATATGAAGACCGGCAAAAAAATCTTTGGCTGGCAACTACAGACGGCCTGTTTTTATTCAATCCAACGGCTCAGTCCTTTAATGCTTATTACCTGGTTAGGCCGGGAGAAAAAAATGTGCAGGACGGTCCGGTTGAGCATGTTCAGCAATTAAAAAATGGTCAGATCCTGGTAGCCACCTGGGGAGCAGGATTATATCTCTATGATAAGCAATTCAGGCCACTGGAACTACCGGCTGCCTTCAATCCCTGGAAGAATACAATGACCATCTGGAGTATCCTGGAACACAGTAAAACAGGGCTGATTTTTCTAGGTGAACAAACCGGATTTCTAAAGATCTACAATCCCAAAACTGGTACCGTACGCAACGACCAACCCTCCGTTTTCAAAGAACGAACCATCCGGCAGATGGTGGAAGACAGGGAAGGAAATATCTGGTTTGGTACTCAGGGCGGACGGGTTATCAAATGGGATTTCAAAAAATCAGGTGGTGATCCAACTAAGGGATATGAACTCATCCATGAAATCGGACTGGTTCATAAACTGTATATTGATTGGGATGGAAGTTTATGGGTGGCTACACTTGGCAGAGGCACCTATCATATTGATCCCGTTACAGGGGTTATCCTCCATCATATTACACGCTCCTCTGAAAGCGGTTGGAAAACAGGGAATGATTCCCCAACCGATATCATACGATATAATGACAGCCTGTTGCTGCTGGCTACTGCCAATCTAACGGTACTGAATACGCGCAGTATGACCCACCGGATTATTTCTGCAGATGACGGACTTCCTTCCAATTCCGCATCCTACCTTCAAATTGACAGAAGAGGACGTGTTTGGGTTGGTTTGCAGGATGGTTTGTGCCGCTGGAATCTTTCTCAGAATTCCTTTACTGTTTTTGATCGCCGGGATGGAATTCAGTTTGATAATTTCACCTCAGGTGGTGCTTATCGTATCGGCGACTCCCTGCTTGCTTTTACTCCCAGTCACAATTTCCTGGTATTTGATCCCGAAATGGTGATGCATTCCCCCCGCCCGCCACAGGTGACAGTTACTGATTTGAAAGTAATGAACAAAAGAATGAATTACGATTCTATCATGCGGGAAGGGCGCCTGGAATTAAATCATCGAAACAACTCCATTACTGTCGATTATGCTTCACTGCAATTCCTGGAACACGGGCAACTCACCTATTATCATAAACTGGAAGGACTTGATGAAGACTGGGTTCGATCCACCCGCAATCAGGCAATCTATAACTACCTTCCCTATCGCAATTATACCTTCCTGGTAAAAGCGGTTAATGGTGATGGTGAGGAATCGGAAGCAGTAACCCGCCTGGCCATCCAGGTGCGCCCTCCTTTCTGGCGCTCTTATTGGTTTATGGCGATGATGGTCTTTATTCTGCTGGCTTTTCTATACTGGCTCGATCGCCTTCGGATGCAAAAGATCCGGGCAACAGAAAGTATACGGACCCGGATTGCAACGAGTTTAACAGAAGATCTTACCAATTCATTGAGCAGCATTAATATTTCTAGTGAACTCGCAAAAAATAAAATTGAACAGGACCGTGAGCGTACGCGGGATTATATCCACCAGATCAGTGAAACCAGCAACCGTATGACACAGGCCATGTATGATATGGTTTGGAGCATCAACCCACAGAATGATCAGATGGTGAAAACCCTGGAGCGGATGAAACAATTTGCACTTGAGCAGGAATCCTTTAATGATGTCAATATACAGATTGAAGCCGACCCGCATATCGAGGATAAACATTCGGATATGGAACACCGTTATGAACTGCTCTCCATCTATAAGGAAGCGATCACCAATGCAGTGAAACATTCCGGTGCGCGTAATATCCAGGTACAACTGCGTCTCCGCAAACAGAAACTGCAACTACTGATCCAGGATGATGGCAAGGGCTTTAATACATCCGGTGTTGCCAAGGGCCGCGGTATACTCGACATGAAACGCCGCGCCGCCGCCATCAATGCCAACCTGGAAATATTATCTGAAAAAAATACGGGAACTCTGGTGAGACTGGAGATGAAGCTGAAGAAGTGAGAAGGGAGACAAAGGAGAAGGGAAACAAAGGAGGCAGGAGGAAAGGTCCAAGAAAATAAAAATATC
>JAGKTB010000013.1:0-4566 GCA_018993145.1 Flavihumibacter sp. | reverse complement strand
CTGAAACAGCCGGCTAGCGTACTGATTAAACAAACAATTCCAATGCAGCGAAGTATATTTCTCATATTGACTGTTCTACCCTCATCCCTAAATATAATATTTATGGGAGGACCCGGGAAATTTGTCCCGATTGAATCATCAGATCCGCCAGTACAATAGCAGTCACTGCTTCCAAAACAACCGGTACGCGAAGCGCAATGCAGAGATCATGCCTTCCTTTCACAGAAAAAGTTTCCTGCTCACCGGTCTCCCAGTTCAGGGTCAATTGCTCTTTAGGAGTAGAGGAAGTTGGCTTGATAGCAATCCTGAATACCAATTCGTTTCCATTCGTGATGCCTCCTACAATTCCGCCGGCATGGTTGGTTCGGGTTTTACCGGTGGAATCCTCTATAGCATCGTTGTGTTCAATGCCAAACATTCGGGCAGCTGCAAATCCGGTTCCGAATTCAATACCACGCACGGCAGGTATGGCAAACACGGCATGACTGATCAGTGATTCTACCGAATCAAAAAAGGGTTCACCAAGGCCAATAGACAATCCACTTACTTTGCATTCAACGATTCCCCCTATGGAATCCTTGGCATCAATTGCTTTCTGCAGACCTTTCTCCAGGTCAGCTTCTCCCCCGATCTCAAGGATGGTGGCTGTTACGGTGATGGGATTCAGCATTTTTTTTGCCACCACCCCTGCCGCTACCAGTCCAACTGTAAGTCGGCCACTGAAATGACCACCACCCCGAAAATCTTCAAAACCGCCGAATTTTTTATGGGCAACAAAATCAGCGTGACCAGGCCTTGGTACGGCACGCTGCTTTTCATAATCCCCGGAACGGGTATTTTTATTTTCAAACAAGATGGTCAGGGGTGCACCGGTTGCTTTTCCATTAAAAAGTCCGGTTTGAAAGAGTGGCAGATCATCTTCCTTTCGGGGAGTGGTGCCTTTTTGTGTGCCGCCTTTCCTGCGTTCAATATCAATATGAAAATCTTCCAGTGCAAGTGGCAGGCCGGATGGAACACCGTCAATGATCACACCTACAGCCGGACCATGAGATTCCCCTACAATGGATACCCGAAAATTACGTCCGAATGAATTCATGCTTCTTGGTTTAGTTTGGCTCCCAATGAACGGATATGTTCATAAAAATCGGGATAGGATTTATTGATGGCTTCCGCTTTTTCTATGGTGGTGCTGCCCTCCGCTTTTAAGGCTGCAACGGCACAGGCCATTGCAATGCGATGATCATGATGCGAATGCACCTTCGCACCAGTCAATCCGTTTCCTCCCTTAATCAGCATCAGGTCGTCCTGCAATTCAATCGAAAGTCCCATTTTGCCGAATTCTTCCTGCAGGGTCAGAGCGCGATTGCTTTCCTTGTGCGTGAGCCTACCAACCCCTTCAATTACCGTGGTGCCTTCACAATAGGCTGCCAGCGCTACAAGCGGAGGGAATAAATCCGGACAATCGGTCGCATTGAAATGAAATGCTTTCATCGGCACCGGACGAATGGTGATCTGTTCCGGTTCAATACTGATGCCAGCACCACAACTCATCAATGCCTGCAGGATAGCTTTATCCGCCTGCGTTGAAAAAACATCCAGCCCCTTAATAATCGTTTCACCTGCAATTGCTGCTGCTACCAGTAAAAAGGCTCCCCCACTCCAGTCGCCTTCTACTGTGTAAGTTCGGTTATCCGTTACTGCTGGGCGATTACCAGTAAAATAAAAACTTTCATAGTTATTATTCTGCGGCACTTCCAATCCAAAATCTTCCATCACTTTAAGCGTGAGGTCGACATAGGGTTTACTTTTTAAATTAGTTACCGTTATGGTTACATCTTCTGCGCCAGCTGCAGCATAAGCCAGGAGTATTCCGGTCAGAAACTGTGAACTGAGTGATCCGTCGATGGTGATATTACCGGGTTTCAGCGGACCTTTCACAACCAGTGGTAATTTGCCCTGTTGCGATTGAACCGACACCTGCAATTGTGGTAAAACTTCATCAAAAAAATCCATGGGACGTGTTACCAGGCTTCCCTCACCGGTGATGGTAATCGCCTGCTCATTCAATGCCACCAGTGGTGTAAACATCCGGATACCCAGGCCACTCTCTCCGCAATGTACAATGGTAGAACGTGCATGAATACCCGAAGAACGGATGATCAGTTCATTCTCTTTTTGTTCGATTGCTGCACCCAATGCCTGGATCACCCCCAGGGCTGCTTTATCGTCGTTTGATTTTCCGGGATTGCGGATGATACTGGTGCCACCTGCTGCAATCGCTGCCGCACAGGCGCGCTGCATAGAGCTTTTGGAGGCTGGCGCCCAGATTTCACCCTTTATGGAAGAAGGTTCTACCGTAACTACCATTATGCTGTATTATATCTGTTCTATTAATTGTTTAACCTGCGCCAATGGAAGCGTATGAACAACTCCCTTTCCGATTTTTTGCAGCAGGATATAATGAAGATTAGAGCGCTCTCTTTTTTTGTCGTGTTTCAAAACATCAAAAACTTTGGTGCGATCGAAATCAGCATAGGTCGGTAACCCATACTGATCAATCAGCTTCACCAATGCAGCCGCCTGCTTAAATCCGAGTAATGCTTCTGATAAATGTGCCGCATAAGTCATACCAATGGAAACCGCCTGCCCGTGAGACAATTCATACTGATTCTCCAGGGCATGCCCGAGGGTATGTCCGAAATTCAGCAATTTGCGATCACCCTGTTCGGTTTCATCGAGCTGCACCACTTTTGTTTTTAACAGGGCATTCCTTCGAACCAGGGCAGCAAGCTCCGATTTCTTTTTCTGATACCAGGCGGCATCATGCTCCTTCAAACTGCGAAACATGGCTGCGTCCTTGATAGCTGCATGTTTGATGATCTCCGCAAACCCGTTTTGCCATTCGGCTGTAGGCAGGGTTTGAAGCAGACTGGTATCAAAAAACAGGAAGGAAGGCTGACGGATGGTACCTACCAGGTTCTTGTAAACTTCAACATCCACACCGTTTTTGCCACCTATAGAAGCATCTACCATGGCCAGCAGACTGGTTGGAATAAAACCGGTTCGGATCCCACGCATGTAAATCGCACCCACATATCCTGCCAGGTCAGTTATTACTCCTCCTCCCAGGCCAATCAGGGTGGTTTTACGGTCGGCTTCCATCTCAATGAGCGAATCAATCACAGTATCCGCTGTTTGCTGGATCTTGTATTCTTCACCAGCTTTGATGACAATGGTATTCCAGCCTTTCAACTTTGATTTACAAGCTTCAAATACATGTTCATCAGTGAGGATGATACTATGTTTTTTATCGGCAACATTTTTCAGTTGGGATAAACTCGCACCAAAATAATAATCGGTGATGGTTTGTCCGATCCGGATTTTTTTTATTTCCATGCGCCCTGCTTAGCTGTTCATGATTTTGTTTTGGTGGTTGATGGACTCCATATGCACCGCATCAAAGTAACGGGTGATGAATTCCTTGCTCAATCCCAGTTTATCGCCTTTCAGGAAGGCACGATCCAGGATCTCATTCCAGCGATTGGTTTGCAGGATGGTGATATTGTTATTCTTTTTGTAGGTACCGATTTGTTCAGCCTCTTTCATACGCTGTCCCAGGATCTGCATCAGTTCATCATCGAGGTGATTGATCTGCTGGCGGAGTTTTTCAAGTGCCGCATGATAAGCTTCGGAATCCACGTCTTCTCTTCTCCAGGTAATGCTGTCAAGCATTTCTGCCAGACGGGCGGGGGTTACCTGCTGCTTGGCATCGCTCCAGGCATTATCAGGATCAATATGGCTTTCGATGATCATGCCGTCGTAATCAAGGTCAATAGCCTTCTGCATCACATCCAGCAGGATATCTCTTCTGCCGCAGATATGGGAAGGATCATTGATCATCATCATTTCCGGGAAGCGGCGTTTCATTTCGATTGCCAGATGCCACATCGGTGCATTCCGGAATTCTGTATTTCCATATGAAGAGAAACCGCGATGGATCAAACCAATCTGGTTGATACCGGCTTTCGCAACACGTTCAACCGCGCCAAGCCACAATTCAAGATCAGGATTGATAGGGTTCTTGATCAGTACAGGCACATCCACTCCTTTAAGTGCATCGGCTACTTCCTGCACACTGAAAGGGTTTACCGTGGTTCGGGCACCAATCCACAAAACATCCACGTCGAAGTGCAGCGCATCTTCCACCTGCTTGGCAGTAGCTACTTCCACCGCAACCGGCATCCCGGTGAGTTTTTTAGCCTGCTGCAACCAGGGCAGCCCCTTGGTTCCGATACCTTCAAAAGAACCCGGACGTGTACGTGGTTTCCAGATACCGGCTCTCATGATATCTACCTTACCGGTCTGTGCCAGCTGCTGGGCAGTTTGTAATACCTGCTCTTCGGTTTCTGCGCTGCAGGGACCCGCGATGATCAACGGGCGCTTGGCCCATGCTTCCTGTGTTACCTGTTTCATTGTTTTGTTGTCGGTTGCTTGCATAAAATTACTGTATTTAAAAAGTTTACTATTTATTGTTTAATTCCTCCATTTTCACCTTTCACCTTTCAC
>JAGKTB010000256.1:0-4745 GCA_018993145.1 Flavihumibacter sp. | reverse complement strand
GAAGTAGAACTGGATAAACTCGTACAGCTGCTGAAAGACAATCCAACTTTACGCATCCAGATTAATGGTCACACTGATGCAGTAGGTAAAGCATCCGACAACCTCGCACTTTCCAATGCAAGGGCGCAGGCAGTGGTAGATTACCTGGTTAAAAAAGGAATTCAACCGGCCCGTCTGAGCTTTAAAGGATTTGGCGCTACTCAACCAATTGCCGACAACAACACAGAAGAAGGCAGGGCCAAAAACAGAAGAACAGAGGTGAAAGTAACCAGCGAATAACCGTTTTTTCACGCTTCCTAACTTCCTTTCCCACAACTATATTGGCGGAAAGAAATCTATGGAAGAGGAAAAGTATTGCCAGGTTGCACTGACGAGGGTAGCATCTGTCGGATATGTACATGCGAAACTCTTACTGGAACATTTCGGATCTGCCCAAGCCATCTTCAACGCCTCTATCCGGGAGCTTCAGGCTATTGAGGGAATTGGTCCGCAACGAGCCCGGCAAATCAGGGAATATTCAGGCTTTCCTGAATGTCAAAAACTGGTGCAACAATCCGAAGCAAAAGGGATACGACTGATCGGCTATGGAGATCCTGATTATCCGGCATCCCTGAAAGAGTGTTATGACCCTCCCAGTTTACTTTATTATACGGGAACCGCGTCCCTCAACCTGCCCCGAAGTGTTGCGATTATCGGTACCCGCAACCATACTGAATATGGCAGGCAGCTTACACAACAACTGGTAAAAGAATTCGCGGCACATAATATCTGCATCATCAGTGGGATGGCCTACGGAATAGATGGCCTCGCGCACAGAACGGCATTGGAACAGGGATGTACTACCATTGGTGTGCTGGCACATGGGCTGGATCATATCTATCCATCCGCACATACCGGAATGGCAAAAGAAATCCTGAAAAGCGGAGGCGCTTTACTTACAGAATTTCCAATTGGCACCAAAGCACAACGTCATCATTTTCCCATTCGCAATCGCATTGTAGCAGGCATCAGCAAAGCTGTTATTGTAATTGAAACCGGCATACTGGGAGGTAGTGTAATTACTGCAGGTATGGCCAATAGTTACAATATTCCGGTGTTTGTACTTCCCGGCAGGTTGTCTGATAAATCCAGTGCCGGATGCAACCGGATGGTACGCGATCAGAAAGCCATCTTGTTTACCAGCGTTTCAGATTTTCTCGAGGAAATGCAATGGAAGGAGAAAGAAAGCGGTTCCAGGCAGCCTGTTCAGCTCGGATTACTACCCGACCTCGATCCCTCCTCCACCCTGCTGGTTCACCTGTTGGGAAAACATGGCATATTACCTCTTGATCAGTTGTACATATTGAGCGGACTGGAATCCGGTACCGCAGCCAAAGCCATACTTGACCTGGAATTAAGTGGTGTTATCAAATTATTACCCGGCAGAAGATATACACTTTCCTGAGCAGGGGGTGGCGGGACAAAAATTTGGGACATACCCTGGCGGCATCCTATCTTTGCACATGGCAACAAGAAAGACCACTCCCCGAAAACTCGATTTATCCCACAAATTTTTTGGTGAAGGCCTGACCTTCGATGATGTGCTCCTGGTTCCCGCTTTTTCAGAAGTGTTACCAAGAGAGGTTTCCATTCGTTCCAAACTCACTCGCACCATTTCTCTACAGATCCCCATGCTCTCAGCAGCCATGGATACTGTTACAGAAGCGCAGCTGGCAATTGCCCTCGCAAGAGAAGGCGGAATCGGTATGCTCCATAAAAATATGAGCATTGAACGCCAGGCTGAACAAGTGCGTAAAGTAAAACGAAGCGAAAGCGGCATGATCCTCGACCCGGTAACTTTATCACCGGATGCAACCATCGGTGACGCACTTCGCCTGATGAAAGAAAACAAAATTGGCGGTATTCCGATTGTTGATCAGAATAATAAACTGGTAGGCATACTCACCAACCGCGATCTTAGGTTTGAAACAGCCAAGTCGAAAAAAGTGAGTGAGGTGATGACAAAAGACCGGCTGGTTACTGCACCTGAAGGAACCGACATGAAAAAAGCGGAAAAAATCCTTCAGCAACATAAAATTGAAAAACTGCCGGTAGTAAGAAAGGATGGCAAACTAGCCGGACTTATCACTTACCGCGACATTCTGCAACTGCATAGTTTTCCACACGCCAATAAAGATTCCTTTGGTCGCCTTGTAGTTGGCGCAGCAGTAGGCATTACAAAAGATATGCTTGACCGCGTTGCTGCCCTGCAACATGTGGGAGTAGACGTAATCACCCTTGATTCTGCACATGGTCATACCAAGGGAGTAATGGAAGCGGTAAAAAATATCAAAAAGAATTTTAAAGAATTACAGGTAATAGCAGGTAATGTGGGAACAGCCGACGGAGCAAGAGCACTTGCAGAAGCCGGTGCTGATTGTGTAAAAGTTGGTATTGGTCCGGGTTCCATTTGTACCACCCGAATCGTTGCTGGTGCTGGCGTTCCTCAACTTACCGCAATTATGGAAGCCTACAGTGCCCTTCAACCAATGGGCATCCCTCTTATTGCAGATGGCGGTATTCGGTATACCGGTGACATGGTAAAAGCACTGGCAGCCGGTGCCAGTTGCGTAATGATGGGTAGCGTGTTTGCAGGAGTTGAGGAAAGTCCGGGTGAAACCATCATTTACGAAGGCCGGAAATTCAAGGAATACCGGGGTATGGGCTCCATAGGCGCCATGTCTCAGGGATCAAGCGACCGCTATTTCCAGGATGTGGAAGACGATATTAAAAAACTGGTTCCGGAAGGTATCGAAGGACGAGTTGCTTATAAAGGCCACCTGAAAGAAGTAGTTGCCCAGTTTGTTGGTGGTCTGCGTGCAGGTATGGGGTATTGCGGTGCTAAAGATCTGGAAACCCTTCAAAAAACAGCCCGCTTCACTAAGATCACGAATGCCGGCATGAAGGAAAGCCACGCACACGATGTGGATATCACTAAAGAAGCTCCTAACTATAGCAGGAAATAATTAAAGAGGGATGAACTATTTTCGTTGGAATGAAGAAGTTTCATCCCTTTCTTTTATCTGTTGCAAGTGGTCTTTTATTAGCAGCAGCATGGCCACCCATGCCAACAACCCTGCTGATTTTTATAGCCTTTGTTCCGCTTTTCTATCTGCTTGAGCAGGGCCCATCCAGATTCGCATTCGTAGCCTGGTCCTTTCTTTCCATGCTGATCTGGAACAGCATTACTACCTGGTGGATCTGGAATTCCACAGATGTAGGAGCAATTGGTGCCATTATTGCCAATTCCGCTTTCATGAGCCTTCCCTGGCTTGCATTCTACAATGTTCACCAGCGATTGGGTGCCAAACTCAGTTACTGGGCCTTCCTGGCTTGCTGGATGACTTTTGAATATATCCATCTCAACTGGGAGCTGAGCTGGCCCTGGCTTACCCTCGGAAATGTTTTCGCCAATACCACCAACTGGATTCAGTGGTACGAATTCACAGGCACATCCGGTGGTACATTATGGGTATTACTTGTAAACATTCTGTTCTTCCGAAAACTCATTCAACTTCCTCACGCTTCCCGGCCTCAGCTTAAGCCGGCAGGTAGCTTACTGCTTATCGCCATTGGAGTACCTGTTGCGATTTCTTTTGTGGTAAAAAATTTCACCCTCAGCAAGAAAGAACTTGCGACTACCAATCAAAAGAACACAGTTGTTGTTCAGCCCAACATTGACCCCTATGCGAAATTTTTTCCTGGCACACAGGAGCAGCAATTAAAACAATTGATCCGGCTAAGCGAAGCTGCCATTGACAGCCAGACGGCCCTGGTGGTTTGGCCTGAAACAGCCATCAATTCACCTAATGGCCTGGATGAAGCACGTTTAAGACAGAACAGTTCCCTGGAACCGATTTGGAATTTTTTAAGCAGGCACCCTAAGATCAGGCTCTTGTCTGGCATTGAAGCGTACGGTTTTTTGCCTGAGGATACGGAATCCCCCTATGCGCGTCCCATTCCCGGTTCCAATCTGAAATACGAAGCCTATAATAGTGCGGCATTGCTTGACAGTTCGGGTATCCTTAGCCGTTACCATAAGTCCAAACTGGTACCCGGAGTTGAAACCCTCCCCTCCTTTCTTCGCTTTTTGGATAAATGGTTTGAACAGTTTGGAGGTACTACCGGAGGGTATGCCAAACAGGAGGAAAGAACAGTGCTGGTAGATCAGAACAGCGGGCTGGCAATCGCCCCTGCGATTTGTTATGAATCCATTTATGGTGATTTCATGACAGGTTTTTTTCGCAACAAGGCCAACCTGATGGTCATTATAACCAATGATGGCTGGTGGGGTAATACAGCGGGACATAAACAGCACCTCGCCTACGCGCGTTTGCGTGCCATCGAAACCCGTCGCTGGGTGGTCAGAAGTGCCAATACAGGTATCAGCGCATTCATTGACCCGTACGGCACAATTGTTCAGCAGCAGGGATGGGATACTTCCGCAACCATTAAGCAACCAGTTCAGCCACTGGAAAAACAAACCCTGTTTGTTCGATTCGGCGACTGGATCTCCTGGATTATGGTAGTGTTGGCAATTCTACTGGTTTCCTGGTCAAGTATTGTATTTTTAACCCGGAAGAAAACGTCTAAAACCACTACCTGATGCATTACCAACTTATTGGAAGCGGAAAACCAGTAGTACTGATCCCTGGTTTTGGAGAAGACAGCAGTATTTGGAAACAACAGCTTGAATTCCTGGGTTC
>JAGKTB010000255.1:0-3417 GCA_018993145.1 Flavihumibacter sp. | reverse complement strand
AGGGCGATGGAAAGATGTTGTCATATAATGGTAAATTAGAACATGAGTTATTTAAACGCTGATAAACTCCGCCAGGTATTTTTTTTGTTGATGCTGCTCTTGCTGGGCGGCATCCTTTTTTTCGAGCTAAGAGCCTTTTTGCCTGCCGTTCTCGGAGCTTTTACTTTATTTATTCTGATGAACCGCTGGATGCGTATCCTCGTGATCAAAGGTTGGAAACCTTCACTGGCAGCAGCTTCTTTAATGTTGCTTTCATTTATGATTATTGTGCTTCCCATAGCAGGAGTTATCAGTATGCTGGTTAACCGCCTGAAAGGATCGGGTATCGAATTGCAGCAGGCTGTAGAAGCTATTGGAAAATTCATCGATAATCTTGAACAGAAGGTCGGCTTCCAGTTGATCAGTGAACAATCCATGTCCAAATTAGGAGGACTTGCTGCACAGGAATTGCCAATCCTTCTTGGTGCCACTTTTAATACGCTTACAACCCTGGTGGTTATGTATTTTATATTGTACTTCATGCTGATGGGTGGCCGCAATTCAGAGTACAATATTTTTCAATGGCTGCCTATGTCGCGCAAGAATCAGCAACAGTTGCAGGAACAGATTAACTCACTTGTGTTCTCCAATGCAATCGGAATTCCGCTGATTGCCATCATCCAGGGTATAATCGGATTAGGAGGTTATTTGCTGATGGGGGTAAAAGAGCCTTTTTTATGGTTTGCGATTACCTGTATTGGTTCCATGATCCCGATCATTGGTGCAGCTATCGCCTATATCCCGCTGGCAATTATCTTTTTTGTAGAAGGTAATACCTGGATGGGGGTAGCAATGCTGATATTTGGTTTCGGTGTCATCGGCACATCCGATAATATTTTCCGGTTCTGGTTACAAAAGAAAATCGGGGACGTGCATCCGCTAATCACCGTATTTGGAGTAATTCTGGGTATTAATTTATTCGGGTTTATCGGACTGGTTTTTGGACCCTTGCTGATTTCTGTTTTTATTCTGCTCATTCGGATTTATCAACTGGAATTTACAGAAGCAGAGCAGATTCCGGAGTTCACGGAAAATGAATCAATTTAAATACTAGTTCTTCAACTGAGTTTTTTGAATTCTTTTGGATTTTGCGTAAAAACACGCACACTATTTGCAAGTTAGCGCCCGTTATTACAATCCAATTGTCCATGAATTACAAAATATCCAAACGTACCCTAAGGGCAACAGTGTTTTTTGTCCTGTTGTCAATTCATCTGATGGTTCCTAGCAATGTGACCACCAGTATGGCCGCTAAAAATGGCCCGGCTAGATTATTAGCTTCTGTTTCAATGCCTGCTCCGGTTGTAGATACACTAAAACCTTCCATCTCCAAACTGGAATTGCCTGCAAAGGATGTTGTACTGCTTGCAGCGGATTCAATTTATTCTAACCTGGGACTCGCACGCAAGGGGCTATCGCGACAAGCTTTTCAATTTGCCTGGAAAGGATATAAGAACCTGCTTTCTAAAGGAAAAATCCGCCGGGATGATGTGTTATCCATTTGTGATTTCAGTCAGTCTTCCAAACGCAGGAGATTATATATAATTGATGTGGAAGCGCAAAAATTACTGATGCATACTTTTGTAGCACATGGACGCAACTCGGGTTCTGAGTTTGCCCGTAATTTTTCCAATCGTCCGGAATCTCACCAGAGCAGTCTTGGGTTTTATGTAACCCGATCAACTTATTATGGAGAGCATGGATTATCATTAAAAATTGACGGACTTGAAAGAGGAATTAACGATAAAGCATTGGCCCGTCATATTGTTGTACATGGATCGGATTATGTTGGCAAGGATTTTCTCAAGTCTAACAAAATGACCGGAAGAAGTTATGGATGTCCGGCGGTTCCCCAGGAACTTGCTCCGAAAATTATTGAAACGATCAAGCAGGGTTCCTGTTTGTTTATCTATCATCCCTCAAAGAAATACCTGAATTCGTCAAAAATTCTTAACGTTTAGCTTGGACATAGACAAAGGCTGGTTTGGACACCCCTAAGCAAGAGCTCAATCCGTAGATTGGGCTTTTCTTTTTAAATTACAACAACAGCAATCACCATGGATATAAGACCAGTAAGGTATCCGGCAATTAATTCCTTGTAATCATGTTCACCCAATATAAGTCTCGCAGTACCAACCATACCTGTGATGAGAATGGCTACCATCAGCGGTAAACCCATCGGAATAAAACTGATCCAGGCCTGGTAAAGAAAAAAGCCTGACAGGACTCCCATGGCAATTCCATGCAGACTGATCTTCATAAAATTGTTGGCAGTGAGTGCAATGATGCTGGACACAAATACTGCACATAACATCTGTACCAGTTCTGTCGGATTATCGCCCTGGTATTTAGCCACATAGAAAATCCAGAAATAAAACACCATGGAGGCGATGATCGGGATAATTCGCTCTTTCTGTGTTTTCAACCGGATACTGGTGGCAAAACCTAGTTGTTTGAGAAGGAAAACCGTAAATGCAGGAAAGAACGCTGTACTTACAAAAACTGACGCCAGTTTGATTTTTTTATACAGGTCTGAATCTCCTGCAAATGCGAATGGGTGTAAGAAAAGCAGGAATGCCGCTATATAACTGGGTATAAATAGGGGATGAAAAATAATGGATACCACATGTGCAAAGGCACGTGGGAGCCAACCCTGCCTGCTACCTGATCCCAGATCCATATTGGCTTGATTCATTATAATTCCTTTCTTAATCGAGCAACCGGAATGTTTAGTTGTTCCCGGTATTTTGCCACTGTTCTGCGTGCAATGTTATAACCTTTTTCCTGTAATAGTTCGGTTAAACGTTCATCACTCAGTGGTTTTCTTTTGTGTTCACCGGCCACCAGATCACTCAGGATCTTTTTAACTTCACGGGTGCTCACTTCCTCGCCACTATCCGTACTGAGACTTTCACTGAAAAAGAATTTTAACCGATAGGTCCCAAATTCGGTTTGTACAAACTTGCTGTTGGCTACCCGGCTTACCGTAGAGATGTCTAGCCCGGTTCTTTCCGCAATATCCTTGAGAATCATTGGGCGGAGTGTGGTTTCATCACCCGTGAGAAAAAATTCATACTGGTAATCCAGTATGGTTTGCATGGTCATCATCAGGGTTTGCTGCCGTTGTTTGATGGCATCAATAAACCATTTGGCTGCATCAATTTTTTGCTTGATGAACATGACGGCTTCCTTCTGTCGCTTGTCTTTCTTGGTGCCGCGATCATATTCTTTCAACATATCCCGGTATCCTTCACTTACACGCAGGTCAGGGGCATTCTTGCTGTTTAATGTTATCTCGAGCTTACCGCCTGTATTGTAAATGAAGAAATCAGGAACCACATAACTTTCCGCCTTGTTGACTTCCCCTACATTACCTCG
>JAGKTB010000254.1:0-6074 GCA_018993145.1 Flavihumibacter sp. | reverse complement strand
GTGCATCATAAGTACCAGTGTAAAAGGCAGACAGATCAGCATATACCGCAGGTACTTGTTCATGGGCGGTTGCTGGTCCTGTGCTGGTTTGGCTGCTTTTTCATCTACTACGGCATACCCCAGGGAGGAAATCCCCCTGGTTAAACTAACCTGCTTTTCTTTATCGAAGTGAACTGTTTCAAAATGAACATCGCCGTCAATCGGGTTGACTTTCACATTCTGCATGCCCTCTTTTTCAAGATATTTCGTTACACTGAGGGCACAGTTGGAACAGGTCATTCCTTCTACTTTCCAATTAATTGATTCCATATTTCATCTTTTACCTGTTAATGAACAAATTTACGAAAAGCCTGGGTGGCATAGAGGCGGTTAAATTGCCCTAATTTTGGATATGGTTCGACGTTTTACCCACTCAGAATTGCCCATTGTGGCCCGGGAAGTTCTGAATTACCTGAAACAGCCCCGTATCATTGCTTTTAATGCACCCATGGGAGCGGGCAAAACCACCCTGGTTCATGCACTTTGTGATGCCCTTGGTGTGAAAGATCCTGTAGGTAGCCCCACTTTTTCCATCATAAATGAATATGCCAGCGAAAGCGGCCCTGTTTTCCATATTGATTGTTACCGCCTTAAATCAGAAGAAGAGGCCGTGGATGCAGGTATAGAAGATTGTCTGGAAGGAAACCACTGGTGCTTTATTGAATGGGCGGAAAAAATCCCGCACCTCCTGCCAGATGACCTGGTTACCATTACCATCCAGGTTGAGGACCAAACCACCCGCTACCTCGAGCTCAGGGATTCAGCTGCTTCTTAGCCAAAAATCGCCGTAGAAATTGTAATTTTCCAACTCGATCCATTTCATGTCGCAGCAAAAACCTTTTATCAGCACCTCCTTCAGTTACGAAACACTGGAAGAGACCCTGGATGTAAAACCAACCGGCGCCCAATTGCATATTGGCATTCCGAAAGAAATAGCATTCCAGGAAAATCGGGTCTCCCTCACACCGGATGCCGTGGGCGTTCTTGTGAGCAATGGTCACCAGGTTACCATCGAACACAATGCTGGTGATGCGGCTCATTTCCGTGATCGTGATTACAGTGAAGCGGGAGCGCGTATCGTGTATGATAAGGCTGAAGTGTACAAGGCTCCTATACTGGTGAAAAGTGCTCCTGTAATTGAAGAGGATATTCCGTTGCTGCAAATGGGCCAGGTGATCATTTCTCCCATGCATACCACGCTGCTTAAAGCTGCCCTGCTGGAGAAGATGATGGACAAAAAAATTACCGCCCTCTGCTTTGAACAACTCAAAGATGAAAGCGGGTCTCTGCCCATCGTTCGCAGTATGAGTGAAATTGCAGGAAGTGCAGTGATGTTAATTGCCGGTCAATACCTGAGTTCGGCTAATCACGGTAAGGGTGTTTTGCTGGGAGGCATTTCCGGAATTCCACCTTCCAAAGTTATCATTATAGGCGCAGGCATTGTTGGAGAGTACGCTGCGAGAGCGGCCATAGCGCTGGGTGCTTCTGTAAAAGTGTTCGACAACAGTGTGTATCGGCTGAAGCAATTGCAGAATAATATCGGTCACAGGCTCTGGACCTCTGTGCTGGAACCCAAGATCCTGGCCAAACAACTCAAGACCTGCGAAGTAGCGGTAGGAGCACTCGGTTCCAGTACCGGCAGAGCTCCTGTTGTTGTTACTGAAGAGATGGTCAGTAACATGCGACCCGGTAGTGTGATCATTGACGTTAGTATCGATAGCGGCGGATGTTTTGAAACTTCTGAAATTACCAGTCATGAACAACCGATTTTCATGAAATACGGGGTAATTCATTACTGTGTTCCTAATATTCCATCGGGATTTGCCCGTACGGCTTCACATGGCATCAGCAATGTTTTGATGCCCTTATTGCTTGAAGCTGCTGAAGAAGGAGGGATTGAAAACCTGATCTGGCAAAAAATCTACCTGCGCAGCGGCATTTACTTGTTTAAAGGAGCGCTTACGCATTTTCACCTCAGCCAGCGTTTTAACCTGAAGTACACGGATCTAAACCTGCTGATCGCAAGCAGGCGTTAACGGATTTTTTTTGGTACCGGTTTCCAGTCGAGGATGGATAATTTCTCCTGGCAAAATCCATATTCCTGTGGGTCATTACTGCTTACAATTACCAGCCGGTTCTGGCTGAACGCTGCCATCAATTCCTGGTACATACTAATTCCTGACGCGTCCAGGTTGGAGCAGGGTTCATCCAACAATAATAATGCTGTGTCCGAAAAAATAGCCTGTATCAACTTGATGCGCTGTTTCATTCCCGAAGAATAAAAGCGGATTTGCTTGTGCAGGGCATTTTGAAGTCCGACACGCTCCAGCATGTCGTCAATTGAAAAACCGGGCAAAAAGGGTTTGAAGGATTGATGAAATTGCAAAAACTCCAGGGCGGTCATCTCTTCAATCAGATCCAGGTAAGGTGCTGCAATAGAAAGTTGCTTGTAAACCTGGTCGGGGTCAATGATGCCGGCCACATTTTTCCAGCTGATCTTGCCTTCCGAATGTGCCACAGCTCCTGCCAGTACTTGTAACAAAGTGGACTTGCCTGAACCATTTGGTCCAGTTATAGCGTAAGCATTGCCGATTGCAAATTCGTAGGAAAGCCCGCGAAAGATCCATTCGCGATTATATCGTTTACCCGTATCAGATAGAGATATCGTCATCCGTGCTTCCTTTGGTGTATCGCTTGATGATACCCCTTCCACTTTCCCGGATAAAGGTCACAATTTCATCCCGCTCATCGGTAGCACTGAATTCCTCTTCAATGAATTCAAGCGCCTGGGAAGTATTCATGCCCTTATTATAGAGAATGCGATAGATATCCAGGATATGATTGATGCGATCCACACTAAAGCCACGGCGTTTCAGTCCCACTGAATTAACCCCTGCATAAGAGAGGGGTGTACGGGCTGCTTTGATAAAAGGAGGTACATCCTTGCTTACCAGTGATCCACCGCTTACGAAAGCATGTTGACCAATCTGTACAAATTGATGCACCGCACTAACGCCACCAATAATGGCCCAATCACCCACGGTCACATGTCCTGCCATCTGTACATTGTTACTCATAATTACATTATTCCCGATAATGCAATCATGCGCCAGGTGGCTGTAGGCCATGATCAGGCAGTTTTTTCCAACTGCCGTACGGCCACGGTCTTTGGTTCCGCGGTTAATAGTTACAAATTCCCGTATAGTGGTGTCATCGCCGATTTCAACGATGGAATATTCGCCTTCAAATTTCAGATCCTGTGGAACTGCCGCAATGACCGCTCCCGGAAAGATCCGGCAGTTTTTACCGATGCGGGCACCTTCCATGATAGTCACATTGCTGCTGATCCAGGTGCCTTCACCGATCTCCACGTCCTGGTGGATGACAGTAAAGGGATCAACTTTCACATTGGTGGCCAACCTCGCGGGCGGAGGTATATAGGTATGTGGATGAATCATGTTAAAAAAAACGTCAGATTTTTAATCTGACGTGCAAAAATAGGTGATTATACCCGTTTCACCACCTGTGCCACCATATCGGCTTCGGCACAAAGCTTATTTCCTACATAAACGGTTCCCCGCATTTCGCAGATGCCTCTGCGGATGGGGGCAGAGAGTTCCATTTTGAGGAGCATGGTGTCACCTGGTACGATCTTCTGCTTGAATTTGCAGTTATCGATTTTTAAGAAATAGGTATCGTATTGCCCGGCTGGCATGGAGTTGATGGCCAGTATGCCTCCGGTTTGAGCCAGGGCTTCACAGAGCAATACACCCGGCATAACCGGGTTGCCTGGAAAATGCCCGGTGAAGAAGGGTTCATTGAAAGTTACATTCTTCACTCCCACAATTGCTTTATCGGTAAGTTCAATAATCTTGTCTACCAGTAAAAAAGGATAGCGGTGCGGTAAGGTTTGTTCAATCTGCTGCGCTGTATAAATGGGAGGCTGGTTGCAATCATAAACTGGTACGTCTTTGAGGTGCCGGTTCTTTTTGATGTACTGCTTGATCTTTTTGGCAAATTCTACATTGGTACTGTGACCGGGGCGGTTGGCAATGATCCTTGCTTTTACAGGATATCCGATCAGGGCCAGGTCGCCCACCACATCCAGCAATTTGTGCCGGGCGGGTTCATTGGGGAAGCGCAGCTCCAGGTTGTTCAGGTAGCCCTCGTGCTTTACTTCCATTTTATCCCGTCCAAAAGATTTTGCCAATCGTTGCATTTCATCTTCGGTTACGGGCTTGTCCACTACCACAATGGCATTATTGATATCGCCTCCTTTGATCAGGTTGTTATCGAGCAACATCTCCAGTTCATGAAGGAATACAAAGGTTCGGCAGGGACTGATTTCCTTCACAAACTCCCGCATGTTCTTGAGACCGGCATGCTGGGTGCCCAGAACCGGGCTATTGAAATCGATCAGGGTTGTAATCTGGTAATCCATGGAAGGCATGGCAACCATCTCAACGCGCTTTTTCTCATCATAATGATAGATGTTCTCATCAATGCTGTACCAGGCTTTTGCTGCGGGCTGTTCCTGAACACCGACTTCCTGCAGTAGTTCCACAAAGGGCTGTGAACTGCCATCCATAATCGGAGTTTCAGGGCCATTGATTTCAATCAGCACATTATCTACCCCCATACCTACAAGAGCAGCCAGCACATGCTCAACCGTGCTTACTCTGGCACCATTATCTTCAAGGGTAGTACCACGGGAAGTATCTGTTACCAGGTCACAATCCGCTTTGATAATTGGTTGTCCGGCCAAGTCAATCCTCTGAAACTGAATTCCAAATCCTGGTGCGGCAGGCCGAAAAGTCATGTCAACTTTGACACCGGTATGCAGGCCGGTTCCTGAAATACTGATCTCCGCTCCAACGGTATGCTGCTTATCGGGATTGAAATTTGCGTCCATACTTAAAATTGAAGGGCAAATATAACGCATCAATCCAAAAGGGAAATTAGAGATTCACCCGTTCTGCCAGCAATTGTTTAACGAGTTGTTCCAATTCCTTCAGTCTTTTTTCAAGGTCGGGCAGATTGCGACTCAATGCCTGGCTGCGCAGGGCACTGGTGTAATCAAAGGCCGGCGATCCGGTTACTGCTGTATTGGGTTGTTTGATGGACTTGCTAACACCACTTTGTGCGTTGATCTTGGTACCATCGGCTATGCTGATATGGCCCACGATGCCCGCCTGTCCGCCGATCATGACATTGTTCCCGATTTTGGTACTGCCACTTACACCGGCCTGTGCTGCGATTACTGTATTATTTCCAACTTCTACATTATGTGCTACCTGGATCAGGTTATCCAGCTTGGCACCACTGCGAATAATGGTTGAGCCGATAGTGGCACGATCTATAGTTGCATTTGCGCCAATCTCAACATAATCTTCCACTATTACATTGCCGATCTGCGGTACTTTTTTGAAACTACCATCTGCCTGAGGCGCAAAGCCAAATCCATCACTGCCAATCACAGTTCCCGCATGTACATTGATGTTTTTGCCGAGCTGGCAGTCGTGGTAAATTTTTACTCCTGCATGGATGATGGTGTTATCGCCAATACGGACATTGTTGCCGATAAAACTGTTGGGGAATATTTTTACGTTGTTGCCTATTACTACGTTTTCGCCAATGTATACAAAAGCCCCCAGGAAAACCTGATCGCCGATTTTAGCTGAATCAGCTACGTAAACCGGCTCCTGCCGGCCAACGAGTTGCTGGGTTTTTAATTCCTGGTATTTGGATAAAAGAGTAGCAAAGGCAGTATAAGCATCCGGCACTCTGATCAGCGCGGCTTTAACCGGCTGGCGGAGTTCCAGGTTTTCGTTGATGATAACGATGGATGCGCTGGTAGTGTAAAGATGGTCTTCGTATTTGGGGTTGGCCAGGAAGGCCAGTTGTCCGGCTTTGGCTTCTTCGATTTTTCCAAATGATCCCACTGTTGCCTGAGCATCTCCTTCTACTTTGCCATTAATGAGTAGTGCGATTTGTGAAGCACTGAATTGCATAGAATAAATTATTTTATGTAGCCG
>JAGKTB010000253.1:0-5812 GCA_018993145.1 Flavihumibacter sp. | reverse complement strand
TACGAAGACAAAGCAGTAAGTGGCACAAATGAGGTGAGGTACCGGATCCACATTATAATGCTGCATGATGGCCGCACAGATACCAACGGTACCGGGGCGTTTTCTAACTTCAATTTTATTAAAACTGCCATCCGCCTGCTTTTTGAACATCGTCTCGCTTCGATGGTACGTTACATTGATGAATGAAGGTTTGAATTCCATCAGTGGATCTAGGTGGTTGTAAATCGCATTGATGCCCTTTCCCTTCAACGGCGGAAGCACCTCGAATGAAATCAATGTATCTTTCGCCTGGTTTATATGTTCGATTACCTTCATGATTACGCTTGCCTGTTAATAAACTATCTGCAAACTTAGGATGCCGTTAGGATATAACAAGGTATTTTTGCCAAAAGCAGGATCCCTTGAGTTTAGTTATCACCACCAATGAACTGGTAAAGCGATATGCCAGCCGGACTGTTGTAAATCATGTTTCCGTTTCAGTTAAACAGGGCGAAATCGTAGGACTGCTCGGGCCAAACGGTGCCGGCAAAACCACTACCTTTTACATGGTAGTAGGACTGATCAAGCCTGATGAGGGGCGTGTATACCTTGATCAGCGGGATATAACAGAGCTTCCCATGTATAAAAGAGCACAGTTGGGAATCGGCTATCTGCCGCAGGAAGCTTCTGTATTCCGATCCCTTTCTGTGGAAGATAATATCCGCTCTGTACTGGAAATGACAAAGCTTCCCCGCCAGCAACAAAAGCAAAAACTGGAAGAATTACTGGACGAATTCAGGTTGCACCATGTTCGGAAAAACAATGGCGACAGCCTGAGCGGGGGTGAACGAAGAAGAACGGAGATCGCGCGGGCATTGGCGGTGGATCCAAAATTCATCCTGCTGGATGAGCCTTTTGCAGGGGTGGATCCTATCGCGGTAGAAGATATTCAGACGGTGGTAGCCCGTTTAAAGTATAAAAATATTGGCATCCTGATAACCGATCACAACGTAAATGAGACCCTTTCCATCTGTGACCGCGCCTACCTTCTGATCGATGGAAAAATTTTCAAACATGGTACCGCAGAGGAGTTGGCAGACGACGAACAGGTGCGCCGGTTATACCTGGGCCGAAACTTCGAACTCAAACGAAAAGACTATCTGCACGAGGAAGTGATGAAGGGGATCAGCGATTTACCCCAGTTTGAAGACTAATTTTCGTATTTTGCCGCCAGCAGTATGAAACTGATCTCGCCAGCCATATCGAGACTTGCCCGGCTGAGGCTCTGGCAAATTGAGCAGTGGGTTGCCAACCCGGTAGCCGCTCAGCGTGAGGTATTGCAGGAATTAGTGACCTCCGCCCAATACACCGAAATCGGCCGCCAGTACGGGTTTAACCGCCTGTTTACCGTAAGAGAATTCAAAAGAACCGTGCCCGTCCATGAATACGAGGACCTGAAGCCTTTCATTGAACGCATGCTGCAGGGCGAAGAAAATCTGCTATGGAATACACCCATCCGATGGTTTGCCAAAAGCAGTGGTACAACCAGCGATAAAAGCAAGTTCATTCCTGTAAGCGATGAAAGCCTGGAAGAAAATCATTACCAGGGTGCCAAAGATGTATTGACCCTTTATTATGGACACAATCCCGATTCCGAATTACTCAGCGGTAAAGGATTGGTGATTGGTGGATCCCACCAGGTAAGCCAGGCAACAGAAGATATCAGTTACGGTGATTTGAGCGCCGTGCTCCTGCAGAATTCACCATTTTGGGGACACTGGCTGAGAACACCTGACTTATCCATTGCCTTAATGGATGAGTGGGAACATAAGATTGAACAACTGGCCCTTAATACCATACCGGAGAATGTCACTTCGATTTCAGGGTTCCCGACATGGACCCTGGTCTTGATGAAGCGCATACTCGAAATGACGGGCAAATCCTGCATAGCAGAGGTATGGCCTAACCTTGAATTATACATGCATGGCGGAGTTTCATTTGTACCATACCGTGAGCAATTCAGGCAACTGATCGGAAAAGACATTCAATACCTGGAAATGTACAATGCCAGCGAAGGGTTCTTCGCAGCACAGGATAGTCCAGATGCGGATGGCATGTTATTGTTCACCCGTCACGGAATTTTTTATGAATTCATGCCAATTGAAGAATATGGCAAAAAGTTCCCGAACACGGTTGGATTGAATAAAGTTCAACTGGGCAAGCAATATGCGCCAGTGATCAGTACTACCGGCGGACTCTGGCGGTACATCATCGGGGATACCATCCAGTTCAGTTCTCTTGCTCCATACCGCATCAAGGTAAGTGGTAGACTCAAACATTTTATCAATGCATTTGGCGAAGAAGTGATTGTGGACAATACAGATAAAGCCATTTCATCCGCCTGCGAAAAAACAGGTGCTGCAGTAAATGACTATACCGCTGCTCCCATCTATTTCAGTCAGCATGGCAACGGTGCCCACGAATGGCTGGTGGAGTTCGAAAAAGAACCGGAAGACCTGGCCCTGTTTGCCTATGAGCTGGATTCGGCACTCAAGAATCTGAACAGTGATTACGAAGCAAAAAGACAAAAAGACATTGCATTAAGGATGCCCGTTGTAAGGGCAGTGAAAAAAGGTCTCTTCAACGAATGGCTGCGCTCACGCGGCAAGCTGGGCGGTCAACATAAAGTTCCCCGTCTCAGTAATGACCGTACCATCCTGGAATCCATCCTTAGTTTTTTGTAGAACCGAATTTGATGTACAGGTTTCGCATAATGTAGTAGGGCAATGTGAAATAATTACTGGATACTTTTTTTACTCCTCCAAAATCCAGTTTGAACTGCAACAAGCTATCAATTATATCCTTGCTATTGGGTGGTGAATATCCTCCGAAATCATAGACCTCAATTCCTTCATCTTTGAATGCCAGCATATCACGGTAGTGCAGATACTTGTTGGCTCGTCCTATTTTATTGCGATCAAAGTTTTCATCAAATCGTTTGGAAGCGGAGTGCATCTGTCTGACAATTTTCTGTTCGGGGTCATACACATAGGTATGTGCAGCTAAAATTTGTCCGTTTAATTCTGCATAGCTGATCCGCAGAGCATCGCCAAAGAAAGCAATACGATCATTTGTTTCGGGAGATAATCCTTTACTTTTTGCAAACTCATTAAAAAATGCAACAAACTTCGGAATGTTGTTATCGAAATAACAGATTACCCCATCTTCTTCTGATTTCCGAACCTGGGCTTTTACCGTTCGGGCAAAATCATCCAAAATTTTCTCTTTCGATTTGGTCAGGTCCAACTCAACTGTATAATTAGCCTCTTTGATCAGGAAGGGATGCCATTTGTCTTCTCTAACATGGTTAAAGGAGTGAATCAAAAATTTGTTCAATATCCCTGGACGAATGGAAAACCAGTTATCATGCACATTAAGTCCGTAAAATTTTCTAGAGTACCAGACCATGGGTTGTAATTAGGTTTAAGGTTTGTTCGATTTAAAAATAGCCAAATTCATAAAACTACCTAATTTCACAGCTAATTTTTAGACGAATGAAACTTCTGGAGAATAAGATCGCAATTGTAACCGGCGCTGCCCGGGGAATTGGGGAAGCCATCGCCCTGAAACTGGCTGAGCAGGGTGCACATATCGCCTTTACTTATGTCAGTGAAAGTAGTGCGGAAAAAGCCGCCGCCCTGGAACAAAAACTGGCCGGATTGGGTGTAAAAGCGAAAGCTTATCGCAGTAATGCGGGCAGATTCGAAGATTGCGAAACCCTGGTAAATGATGTCATTGCACAGTTTGGCGGCATTGATATCTGCGTAAACAATGCAGGTATTTCGAAAGATAATCTACTGCTCAGAATGACTCCGGATCAATGGGATGAAGTAATCAATACCAACCTGAAATCGGTTTACAATATGACCAAGCAGGTGATTCGTCCGATGATGAAAGCAAAATCCGGCAGTATCATCAATATGAGTTCCATTATTGGGATGAAGGGAAATGCCGGACAGGCAAGTTATGCCGCCTCCAAAGCCGGGATAATCGGATTTACCAAATCGATTGCGCAGGAATTGGGCAGCCGGAATATTCGATGTAATGCCATCGCTCCCGGATTTGTAGAAACCGATATGACACACTATCTGAAAGAAGGCAGCGGAGCCGATGAATACCTGAAACAAATTCCGCTGGGGCGCTTTGGTTCAGCAGAAGAAATTGCCAATGTAACGCTCTTCCTGGCCAGTCCGATGAGTTCTTATGTAACCGGACAGGTAATCAGCGCCTGCGGCGGACTCTATCAATAACCGGTAAAACGAATTACTCCAACAAAGAAGGTACTGTTTCTAACTGATATCCTTTCTGCTGCAACCAGGTAATCAATTCTTCCAGGCGGTACCAAAAGGGATCGGACCTGCCCGGACCAGTGCCAATATGCAATAGTATCAGGAACCCATTTAAGCCGGATTTGGTCTCCCGATCTTTTATAGAAGCAAAAATTGTTTCAGTGGTTCTGTAATTTTTGTCCTGTGTACGGGTATAATCTGCCTGGCTCAGGGTACCTGATGTATTTTTAACCAGGTGACGTCCTAACTGCTTTGTCCACCAAACGATACTATCATTGTACCATTCATAGGAAGGCATGAAGTAGACTGATTGTGAAGGATCAATACCAACCGACCGCATGGCGTTTTCATTGTTTCGAATATCATGCTGGTAAATCTCTTTTGATATCAAGAGGCTGTCGCGGTTGGACCAGTCGCAGCACAACAGGTGCTTATCTCCATGTCCACCCATATAATGTCCGTCTGCTTTTAACTCCCGGATCAGTTGCTGGTGCTTAGGTCTCCGGTAAAAATCGCCTGTCAGGAAAAAGGAAGCTTTCACTCCCTTCTTCTTTAATACCCGTCGGATGGTTGCTCCACCTTCCCCAAATTCATGCCCGGTAAACACCAGCGCCAGCGCTTTTCGTGTACTGTCGCCTCTGGTGATAGCGCTGACCGGTCTGGAGCTTGTCCGCCTGTGGCGGATGCCATCCACCACGGTGGATTGAAGCAGGATTTCACCGATCTCGCGGAAGAAGGGGTAACCGATGGAATCGTATTCATAACGGTTATCATTCAGGATACCATCACTGTTCACATAGATCACCCCGCTTAACATAAACTCGCGGTTGCGGGACTTGTCCAGGATATAGGCCACATCAATCAGGTAACCGTAGGACCAGCCGGTTTTATTGAAGATCCGGATATGATCCGGCACTTTCCTTTTCCCATCACGGTACAAAAAGAACTTGGAATAACTGTCGAAGAATTCAGTGGTATCAAAAACAGGAAACCTGGACTCTGAAGGCAATTCACTGATCGCATCCAGCATTAATTTTCTCGTTTCATCGGATAAATGAAAACGCTGGCGTTCAGGCACACTGGAAGGAAAGAGGAAGGACTGCAAAACCTGCTGCATATCCCGCAAGGGCATACGATTATGAGTAGTAAAATCAAAAGGCTCCCGCACCAGTGAATCCGACCAGTTATAATGCGCATTACCTACCAGGATCCTGCGACTAAAATCAAAGGGAAATGCACTTTTTTTTGCAGGCAGCTCCAGCAGCAAGCGACCATCACTGGTTAACAACTGAACAGCTTCAGTAACCCGATGCTGCTCCGGTGTCAATGGTATAAATCGACGTGTGATCCGACTACCGGTATAACCCATTTCCTGGAGCCGGACATTGATCGCCTCCTGCCCCAGGAACTGAAACAATTTATTGTAAGCTACATTATCACTCACAATCATTGCTTCTCTTACTACCTCCAGCAAAGATTTAGGC
>JAGKTB010000252.1:0-3789 GCA_018993145.1 Flavihumibacter sp. | reverse complement strand
AGAAAGTTATGTTTACGGGACTGCCATCGCATCCGGATCATGCCATTGCTAAAAAGCAGATGAAAAATTTCGGAGGCATGCTCAGTTTCGAAGTGAAAGGTGGCATTGAAGCAGGTGTTCGATTTATTAACCGATTACAACTCTGCACCAGGGCCGTGTCATTAGGCACACTCGATACACTGGTATCTCACCCGGCATCCATGTCGCATGTTGGAGTACCAAAGGCTGAAAGAGAATCCTATGGTATTACGGATGGATTGATCCGCATGAGTGTGGGAATTGAAAACATCGAAGATATCCTGACAGATCTGGAACAGGCATTGCAATAATCAATTAAACTATAACGATGATCACTATACGAAGAGCGGTTGAATCTGACTGTCCGCGTTTACTCGAGTTAATTAATGAACTGGCCCTTTATGAAAAAGCGCCGGAAGAAGTTACAGTTACCCTGGAGCATTTTACGAAAAGCGGATTTGGCGAACAGCCTGTCTGGTGGGCATTTGTAGCCGAAGAAAATGGCGTAGTGCAGGGATTTGCGCTGTATTATATCCGGTACAGCACCTGGAAGGGACAACGCATGTATCTGGAGGATATCCTGGTAACCGAAGCGATGCGTGGAAAAGGAATCGGTAAATTATTATTCGACCGATTGATAGAAGAAGCCAAAGAAAAAGGATTAAACGGAATCGTTTGGCAGGTGCTGGAATGGAATGAACCTGCTATCAATTTCTATAAAAAATACAACGCCTCCTTCGACCCCGAATGGGTCAACTGTTCTATCTCCGTTTAAAAAGAAAATCCGCCATGGCGAATCACCCGTCGGGTTGTATTCTCCATGGCGGAATGTTTTAGTTTCCTTTGTCTCCTGCCTCCTTTGTCTCCTCTTCCGTTCCTCCATCTTCCTTTCCTCCAACTTCCATGCCTCAGCTTATCCCTTCCACCGCAACCGTCTTATCAATTTTACCAATCAATCCCTGTAATACTTTACCCGGACCCACCTCGGTAAATTTAGAGGCTCCATCCTGGATCATCGCCTGCACACTTTGAGTCCAGCGAACAGCTCCAGTCAATTGCTGAATCAGGTTCTGTTTGATTTCATCTTTATCTATCACGGCTCTTGCAACTACATTCTGGTAAACGGGACAAACAGGCGTTTGAAATTTCATGGCTTCGATCGCATCTTTTAATTCCTGGCGGGCGGGCTCCATCAAAGGAGAATGGAAAGCACCACCAACAGGCAATACCAGTGCGCGTTTGGCTCCAGCTGCTTTCATTTGTTCGCAGGCCAGTTCGATTCCCTTTACAGAACCACTGATCACTAACTGACCAGGACAATTATAATTGGCGGGAACAACAATTTCACCAGATTCTTCTTGTACGCGGGCGCAAACCTCTTCCACTTTTGCATCGTCCAAACCGAGTACGGCGGCCATAGTGGAAGGTTGCAATTCGCAGGCTTTTTGCATAGCGAGGGCGCGAATCGAAACAAGCTGAAGGCCATCTTCAAAGTTCAGGACACCATTTGCTACCAATGCAGAAAATTCACCCAGTGAATGACCTGCAACCATATCCGGCTTGTTCTGTTCAATACCTTTATAGGCGATTACTGAATGCAGGAATACAGCAGGCTGAGTAACCTTGGTTTGTCTGAGGTCTTCATCAGTACCAGTAAAAAGAATGTCGGAGATACGAAAACCAAGAATTTCATTGGCTTGTTCAAATAACTTCTTAGCAAAGGCACTGTTTTCATAATGCTCTTTACCCATCCCCGGAAACTGAGATCCCTGTCCGGGAAAAACATAAGCATGCTTCATATAGGCGGTTCTAGTTAGACCGCAAAAATAATCAGATCAGCTCAGTTTAGACGAAATCAATTTTGTGAACTCACTCCTGGTTTCTGACTTTTCAAATTCTCCCCAGAAAGCAGAGGTAGTAGTAACAGAATTTTGTTTTTGCACACCGCGCATCATCATACAGAGGTGTTTGGCTTCAATAACAACTGCTACGCCAATAGGATTGAGCGATTCTTTGATAGCATTCAGAATTTGGGTAGTAAGTCTCTCCTGCACCTGAAGTCTTCTGCTGTAAACGTCCACCACGCGGGCAATCTTACTCAAACCAGTGATATAACCATTGGGGATATACGCGATATGCGCTTTACCAAAAAAGGGCAACATATGGTGTTCGCACATGCTGAACAGCTCGATGTCCTTCACGATAATCATCTCACTAACATCTTCATGAAACTTGGCAGATTCAAGGATGGCTTTCGCGTCCATCTGGTAACCCTGGGTGAGATACTGCATCGCTTTTGCCACACGTTCAGGAGTTTTGAGCAATCCCTCACGTTCAGGATCTTCTCCCAATAAGGCCAGCGATTCGCGATAATTTTCAATCAGTCCGGAGGTTATTTTGTCTTCGTACTGTTCAACTTTTTGATATGCCATTACTTAGTGTTTTTGAATTTAATTTTTCTCACATCTCACGTCTCACGTCTCACTTCCCCGGATAGTCTACAAAATTCCGTGCCGTCTCATACAACCTGATACCCAGTTCATGTTTCGGATCTATATGTGGTCGCAACAATTCGTAGATCACGATCGCGATATTTTCAGCAGTTGGGTTTCTCTCTTTAAAATATGGTGTGTCGAGGTTCAGGTTGCGATGATCAAACACTTGAAGTACTTCGCGATTAATGATATCCGACAACTGCTTCATGTCTATAACGAAACCAGTTACGGGATCAGGCTCACCCAACACTTTAACCTCTAATTCATAGTTGTGACCATGATAATGAGGATAACTGCATTTGCCAAATACCGAAAAATTCTGTGCATCATCCCAATCAGCCCGAAATAACCTGTGTGCTGCATTAAAATGTTCCTTCCTGTAAACGGCCACTTTGTTTGACATCTCCAACCTGTTTAATAATTGTTGCTGGAAAGTTTAACAGAACAGAATTCAATTTGTTCAGAAATTGATAAAAAGCTGGTCTGATTGCCTAACAAAGCTAGTCATTCGGCAGGATTTATCAGGAATCCCGACATTTGCGGCAAACTATTCAGGAATGCATTGTTTACTGGTTGCGGCCACTGCCGCCGAAATCACTCCTTTTACAGAACACCTGGCTGAAACAGACAAACTAATTCATATTGATTTTGATGTGGATATCCTGATAACCGGGGTAGGCTCCGTTGCCACCACCTACGCCCTGACACGTTACCTTCAGCATAAACGTCCCGAGTTGATCATACAGGCCGGGGTAGCCGGCAGTTTTGACCCCGCGGTTCCGGCCGGGACTGTTTACGCGGTTCAGAAAGAAATTATTGCAGACATGGGAGCTGTTGAAAAACAGGGATTTGCGAACCTGTTTGAGCTGGGATTGGTCAATCCGAATGAAGCACCTTATAAGAGATCCTGGCTGACCAACCCGAATACCACCCTGCTGAAAAGAAGCCGGCTTAAAAAGGTGAATGCCATCACGGTGAATGAAATCTCCACTTCCAAAAAAAGGATCCAGGCCTACCAGGATGCCTACCAGCCTGCGCTTGAATCCATGGAAGGGGCTGCCTTTCACTACGTATGCCTGCAGGAGAATATTCCTTTCATGCAATTGAGAAGTATTTCCAATACCGTTGGCGTGCGGAACAAAAAGCAGTGGGATCTGCCTCTGGCTATTGAGAATTTGAACAAGGTGTTGGTGAGGTTGTTGGAAGCGTTGTAGAATGTCAGACGTCAGACGTGAGAATGGAAGATGGAGAAAAGGAAGAAAGGGGGAATGGAAGA
>JAGKTB010000251.1:0-3861 GCA_018993145.1 Flavihumibacter sp. | reverse complement strand
CGTTTCACCTGATGGCGCCTTCAGTTATAACGAAACAGGAGGGCACCGTCCGGATTATGCAATGGAATGTGGAACGGTTTGGTCAGATGAGACCCGGCACCAAACGCAACCGCACCCTTCGCAAACAGATTTTTGCCTATATCCGTATCCAGGATCCGGATATCCTATGTATGCAGGAGTTTTTTGAGTCAAATGATCCTGAACGCTTCGCTGAAAACATCCCTTTTTTCCGCGATAGCCTGGGTTTCCGGTATTTCTATTACGCGATGGATCATCGCCGGCCGGATACTGCCTATGAACATGGAGTTGCGATCTTTTCCAAATTTCCCATTAAAAAGACCTTCCGGGGAAAGTTTGATGGGCCTAAAGAAAAGAAAGCGAATGAAAGTTATATCTATGCAGATTTGAATATACATGGCCAGATGGTACGAGTAATGACCACTCACCTGCAATCCCTGCTCTTTACAGGCACAGAATTTCAAAGCCTGGAAGACATCAAAAAAGGTGATGACAGTACCCTGGTTAAATCAGTTGGCATATTCCGGAAATTCAGGCAGGCGTACGGTTTTAGGCAGGATCAGGCAAATAAAGTGCGGAAGGAACTGGATAAGAGCCCCTATCCGTCTATTATTACGGGCGACTTTAACGACCTTCCACATTCCTATGTATACAATCGGGTGAAGGGAGATTATCAGGATGCATTTACTAAAAAAGGGTTTGGGGTAGGACGAACCTATTCTTCTATTTCTCCAACCCTCCGCATAGATTATACCCTGCTTGATCCGGCATTTGAAATTGTCCAGTGCCGCAATCCGCATCCCCAGCTTTCGGATCATTTTCCGCTGATTACGGATTTTCGTCTCCCGGATTCCACCCGGTTATCAAAGTGAAATAATTCCCAATATATAATCTTTTACCCCCTAAGAGCGTTATCCCTTTATTTTTGCAAGCAATCCATAAGATCATGGCTGAATTGAAAGTTTACAACTCCTACACAAGACAGAAAGAAGTATTTGAACCCATTGTACCGGGTTATGTCGGGATGTATGTCTGCGGTCCAACCGTAAGCGGTGAAAGTCATCTTGGCCATGCACGACCCTATATCACATTTGATGTATTGAACCGTTACCTGGTTCACCTGGGCTATAAAGTACGCTATGTAAGGAATATTACAGATGCCGGCCATTTTGAAGAAGAAGGCCGGGAAGCCGAGGATAAGATCTCTACCAAGGCCCAGATCGAGAAACTGGAACCGATGGAACTGGTGACCAAGTACACCAATCTCTTCCACTGGGCGATGAAACAGTTCAATACCCTTGATCCATCCATTGAGCCAACTGCAACCGGGCATATCGTAGAGCAGATTGAAATGATTAAAAAGATCATGGCGGAAGGGTATGCCTATGAGCGGAATGGCTCCGTGTATTTTGATGTAAAAAAATATGCAGAGCATTATCCCTATGGCAAGCTAAGCGGGCGGGTAATGGAAGATCTCCTGGAAACCACCCGTGAACTGGAAGGCCAGGATGAAAAACAAAACAAACAGGATTTCGCTCTTTGGAAGGCTGCTCCGCCTGAGCATATCATGCGTTGGGCCAGTCCCTGGGGGGAAGGATTCCCTGGCTGGCATATCGAGTGCTCTGCCATGGCTACCAAATACCTGGGCAAAGAGTTTGATATCCATGGAGGTGGTATGGATTTGCAATTCCCGCATCATGAGAGTGAAATCGCTCAAAGTACGATCTGCAACAAACACGTTCCAGCCCGTTACTGGATGCACAATAACATGATCACCATTAATGGCCGGAAAATGGGGAAGAGCTATAACAACGTGATCAAACTAACCGAGCTTTTCAGCGGTACACATCCCCTGCTGGAACAGGCTTATCACCCGATGACGGTTCGTTTCTTTATCCTGCAGACCCATTACAGAAGTACACTTGATTTCGGAAATGAAGCCCTGCAGGCAGCTCAGAAAGGAATGCGCCGCTTATGGGATGCCTACCAGGTATTAAGTGGCTTTACTGCCGGAGGCTCTTCAGCAGCAGATGCGGAACTGGATGCAAAAGCCAATAAACTGGTGGATGAATTTGATGAATTCATGAACGATGATATCAACACTGCCAAGGTGCTGGCCAATATGTTTGAACTGGTACCTGTGATCAATGGCATGAAAGATAAACATATCCCGGCTGATGCACTCTCTAAAGCCACTGTCGAAAAAATGCAAAAGGCTTTTAAAGTGTACCTGGAAGATATTTTGGGATTGCAGGATGAACAGGCTGCAGCCGGACAGGATGGCAAACTGGATGGTGTGTTACAATTGCTGATCGATATCCGGAGAGAGGCCAAATCGAAAAAAGATTTCGCTACTTCTGATAAAATCCGAAACCAGTTACAGGAATTAGGTATCTTACTGAAGGATGAGAAGGACGGTGGAGTAAGCATCAGTTATGCCTAATTAACCCGATATGTATAAATTTATCACACTGGTTTTTATAAGTGTTTTAATGAGCACTACCATACAGGCACAAACGAAACAACAGCATCACAGGCAACTTCGCCATGTGGTGCTGTTCTCTTTTAAGCCGGGCAGCAGCGCGGCCGATATTAAAAAAGTGGAAGACGCTTTTCGGGCCCTGCCTTCAAAAATACCGCAGATCAAAGGTTTTGAATGGGGTACGAATAATAGTCCCGAAGGCCTGCATCAGGGATTTACGCATTGTTTTTTCCTGACATTTAACTCTGAAAAAGACCGCGAAATCTACTTGCCCCATCCCGATCATAAAGCATTTGGCGCAATATTGAAACCTCACCTGGAGAAGGTGTTGGTAATTGATTACTGGGCTGAAAAATAGGAGCAGTCAGCACAGCTCAGGACGGTCAATCGCCGGTTTCCCTGTTACTTAGGCAAATTAATCAGCCAACGATTGTATATGATTGCCAGAATTTCAGGGAGTATCATACTACTCCTGCTTTGTACCTCCATTTTTTCACAGGTTGCGATTACGAATCTCAAGACAGAAAGCCTTACCAATCCGCTGGGTTTGGATCATCCGCAACCCCGCTTTAGCTGGCAATTAACCGGTACACAACGGGGAATCCGTCAATCTGCCTATGAACTGGAAGTTCGGCAGGGTGCAATCAATGGTAAACAGGTTTGGCAATCAGCAAAACAATCTTCTGATAGTTCGGTACTGGTTTCCTATAAAGGAGCACCATTGAGTTCCGGTGAAATCTATTTCTGGAGAGTCAGGGTCTGGGATCAGCAAAATAAAGCATCCAAATGGAGCGATTGGGCCTACTGGCATACCGGCGCTTTTGATCCAGGCTTCTGGAAAGCTAAATGGATCGGTGTTGCGAAGGACGAAGAGGGCAAGCCAAGCCCTGTTCTTCGGCGTTCCTTTAGTACAGCAAAGAAAAAAATCAGGTCCGCTCATTTATACATAACCTCCCTGGGTATGTATGAAGCACAACTAAATGGTAAACGCATTGGAGATGCTTATTTATCTCCCGGCTGGACCAGCTACGATAAACGCCTGCAGTACCAGGTATACGAAGTGAGTGAATTACTGCAACCCGGCGAAAATGTAACTGGTGTTAGTTTGGGTAGCGGCTGGTACAGAAGTTATATCGGCTTTACCGGACAAAATAATTTCTATGGCAAAGAACTCGCCCTGCTCTACCAGTTGAAAATTACCTACAGTGATGGCAGTACTGACTGGATATTGTCCGATGAAAAATGGAAAAGCTCCACTGCGGAAGTTCGTTCCTCGGAAATCTATCACGGTGAAACCATTGATAATAACAGAATGCTGAAAGGATGGGCTGCTCCTGGTTTTGATGATCGCAACTGGGCAT
>JAGKTB010000250.1:0-9836 GCA_018993145.1 Flavihumibacter sp. | reverse complement strand
GTGCTCTTCCGATCTCCCTGGCAGTAGCGTCTACCACATTGGCAGATACGGCTTTATTGAAAAAAACGGGGCCCTGGTTAAACTGATAAAACGTAAAGAGAAGGGCTCCGATCAGCAGAATCGCAAACTGCATGGGCACTTTTACGATGCCGTTCATAAGTAAGCCAATACGACTTTCGGTAAGGCTTTTTGCTGTGAGATAACGCCCCACCTGGCTTTGATCCGTTCCAAAATAGGATAGTGAAAGAAAAAAGCCGCCGATGATTCCACTCCATATATTGTACCGGTCTGACCAGTTAAAGCCGTTTTCCGTTTGGCCGCTGGTAATCACATTTAATTTGCCCATTTGCCCACTCACTTTCAGCGCGTCAATAAATCCGATGCCTTCTGGCAACAGATGCACCATCATATAAGCCGCGATAAACATGCCGGAGAAAATAATAATCAGTTGCAATTGCTGGGTATAGGCTACCGCTTTTGCACCTCCGGTAACAGTGTAGATAATCAGAAGTCCGCCCATGAAAATATTGGTCAGGTAAATATTCCAGCCCAATAAGGAAGAGAGAATGATGGAGGGCGCATAAATGCTGATACCGGTTGATAAACCCCGACTCAGGAGGAACAATATCGAGGTAAATGTTCTCGTTTTTTTGTCGAACCGCTGCTCCAGGTATTCATAAGCGGTATACACTTTGAGTCGGTGAAAGATGGGCACAAAAAAAACGGAAATCACTACCATGGCAATGGGCAGTCCAAAATAGTATTGCACGAACCGCATGCCATCGTCAAATGCTTGTCCGGGTGCGGAAATAAAAGTAACAGCACTTGCCTGCGTACCCATGATACTTAACAACACAAGATACCAGGGTAAGGAGCGGTTGCCAAGAAAATAACCATCCAGGTTTTTGCTGCTGGCACTGCGGTATAATCCATAAAAGATGATACCGCAAAGCACAACCGCCAATATGATCCAGTCTAATACACTCATGAAAAATAACGGGTAAATAAGTGAAAGGCAATTATCTGCAGCACCAGCAGGACCAGCACAAAAATGTACCAGGCTTTCCAGCTTTTGAATACGGGGATTTTTTCCTGTTCTTGCATGGTATATTACTATTTTTCAATCTGTTCTGGCGGAAGACACCCGCAAGAACGAAATAGAATTATTTTTTTCGACCGGAAATCAGGCCGGCACTCAGCAAACCGATGCCTAATCCGATTAATAAACCGATATGAACCCGTTTGATAAAGATGCCGATGATCAGTCCAATGCCGATCGCCAGTGCAATTCCGATATCTCTTCTGCTGTTGTTATTCGTTGCCATGTCAGAATTGCTTTTTCTGATTCAACCCAATAAGATTCGCCAACAGCCGGTAAGATCCTGGCACACCTGCAGGCAGTTGCCGGAAGAAAACCAAACCCGTATAGGTGAAATAGCCTTTACCGTATTTCGCAATGATCAGGCTACCATCATCCGGCTTCTCATCCGGATCACTCATGGAAAGAATGGTTTCAAATCGGGAATCAAAATTCGCTGCATGATAAATGCTTCGTTCCTGCTTCCATCCTTCAAAATCAGCCTGAGTAATTTTATTAGGAAAATTAAGTACTGGATGAGTTGGATTAATGAAGGTAACTGGTGCATTTTCATCCGTAATACGATTGCGTACTATCGAAAATGGATACGGACCGATTTTTGACTTAACTGTTCCGAGTTGGTTGGAAGTATTGTATTGAACGATTAGATTCCCCCCTCCTTCCACATAAGCCATCAATTTCGTGTAATGGTTACCGAGAGATTCCATTACGTTGTACGCCCGTACGCCGGTAATGATGGCATCCAGCTTTTTAAGATCATAAGAACCAAGTGTTGCCTCATCCAATACCACAACGGAATATCCCATCTGTTTTAATGCTTCCGGAATCGCATCCCCGGAACCAGGAATATAACCAACCGTTTTGCCTGCCACCCGAATCTCTTCTTTCACCACCGTTACACTGGTTGGCAGGAAATAATGCATGTTGGGAATATGATCGTATTGAATAATTTTCAGACCATTGTTGTATCGTACCCGTCTGTTGGTCTCCGGAATTTCCACCCAAGGGTAAATACGATCTGGAACTTTCCCCTTAAACAACGTATCCAATGGCAAAGTAACCGACTGCATGGTGTTTTTGGGAAGTGGTAACCTATAGGAAAGACTTTTTTGCGTATTCTTCTCCCCTTCCATAAGATCAAACAGTAATCTACCCTTTACCGTATCTCGTTGCTGATAACTTTTATAAATCAACTGCAGGTATTGAGGATTTTTGGGAACAAGATTTTGCAGCACTACGCCGGGTTGCAGGCCCAATACAACTGGAGAAACTACCATAACCGGCTGATAGATTTCGCCCTTCACCGGATCGGTGAATTTATATTGAAGGGGGATGCGCTGGCGAAACTCCGTATTCTCTACTTTATATTGCAATTCAATCTCATCCCACTGGAGTTCAGGATTGCCTATCAAACTGGGGGTTTTCACTGTAAAACTTCCGGAATCCATTTGCTCCCGTAACCAGTACGGTTGCGTTTTATTAAAGTCTTCGACAATCCGACGCGAAATCTTTTTGCTCAGGTACTCATTGCCTGCAGCCACTGGCGCAAATTGGAAACTGGTATCTTCCAGTTCAAGGCTCAGGTCTTTAACAGGAACCTTACTGGCATTTATGACATTGAAACTTATTTGCAGAGTATCACCTGTTACTGCAACCTGTTGATTGGCTACGGCTTCCACATAAAAGCCCAGGCAGGCATTGATCAGTTGTTGAATTTCTGCTTTCTTCTTGGCCTTCCAGTAATAATCCCGAACAGCCAGCTCAATTCTGTTATACAGGCGCACCAGGGAAGGCACGGAGGCAGCCGGATTAATTGGATTGAATTGCTGAATTAGCGAATCAATTGAAGCATTGAGTTGGTTTTCATTCACTCTTGACCAGTCTGCGGTTACACCATCAAAGAGGTCCTTGCTGAGCGGATCGCCATCTGTATGTGAAAAATATTCATATTGGTGACCCCGTTGTGCGGGCACACCAAAACCCTGGCTTTTATGTTGACTTCTGCTTTCCGCTGATATTTCCCCATATCCTTTACCCAGCAATGGATTAAAAATACCAACATCAATTTTAAACTGATCTTCCAGCTGTGTATTAATAGAACCGAAATTGTAGGTATTCCACAAAATCCGTTTGGGTTTCCAGGGTTCCGTCATCACAAACTGTTCAGGAAATCGATTTGGATCACCAGCCGCCTTAAATGCTTCAATAGCGAGTGCGGCTGAGGCGGAATGATGCCCATGCCCAGCCCGGCTATCTGGAGGAAAACGCGTGATGATGACATCTGGTTTAAAACGCCTGATCACAAAAACAACATCCGCCAAAATTTTTTCCTTATTCCAGATGCGCAATGCTTCGTCTGTGGATTTGCTGAATCCAAAATCAAAAGCACGCGTGAAAAATTGTTCTGCTCCATCTATCCTTCGGGCGGCAAGCAATTCCTGGGTGCGTATCAACCCAAGTGATACGCCCTGTTCATCTCCGATCAGGTTCTGTCCTCCATCCCCGCGGGTCAACGACAAATAACCGGTGCGGTATTTTTTTTCATTTGCCAGGTAAGCCAGCAGCCTGGTATTTTCATCATCGGGGTGTGCAGCAACATATAATACAGATCCCAGCACTTTTAACTTTTGCAATCCCTGTAAAATATCGGCAGAAGATTTGCTTACCGGTTGTTGAGCCAGCAGACTGATTGGTAATAATGCCCCGAAAACAAAGGCACGTAAATATTTGCTCATTGTTTTTGTAAAATACAAAAGTTCACCCGACCGGTGGCACCGATCGGGTGCCACCGGTCGGGTGAAACTCTTATTGTCCTGTTAAAAATAATGCGTTACAAAGCAGCAGCTTCCCGTTTTCCCAAAAGCTTCGGAAAATCGGGTTGTCAGCAAAATAGATTACCTGGCCCCTACCCATATCCTGGGCACCAATCAGCAGCGCGTCATTTAATTTGGGACGAATATCACTTCCTGCAAATCCGCTGATATAATTATCGCGTTTAATCACGCCCACATTCCATCCCTCTTCTTTAAAGAATTCGTACAAGTTACCATCCTGCTTAAGGCTGTAATAATAATCAGGGTAACCAAATCCCAGTGGATGTGAATTATCCAGTTCGAGACGGAAAATGGATCCTGGCATGCTGTTTTTCAACCAGTCGCGCTCCCTGTTTTCAAATTTTTTCAATACTGAATAGTCTGATTTTCCCTCTGATTTTTTATCCTCTCCATCTTTCATTTTGATCCCCCAATCAGCCCTGGCCATCTGCGCAACTGCATTTTCAAGTGCAATGATCTTGCCCCCCCTGCGAACCCATGCTTTCAGGTCTTCATTGATTTCCTTTTTATTGAAGAAATCATAACTGCCATCAGCCAGTATCAGCACGTCATAAGTATTCATACCCTCCCGGATAAAATCATTGGCGCTCATGACACTAACGGGATACTTCAGTTGTGTATCGAAGAAATGCCACAGTTCACCAAAGCCCAGAGAAGAAATATTCTCTCCAGCCAACAGTGCAACTTTTGGAGCATTAATGATTCGAACATTACTGGAACCAAAATCATATCCCTTATCCACAAAACCGGATGGAATGGAATAAACCTGCGATTTGGTTACAGCAGCGATTTGCTGTACTTCTTTAAGGAGATCTTTTCCTGAATTGGCAGCTTTGGTTACCAGCAGGCTTCCTTTTTCATAACTCTGATTGCCCGACTGGAAAGGCTGTTGCGCAAAACGGACTTTCAAACTTTTCTTCAGCGCAGCAGCGAGAAATTTAGCACTATTTAAACCATCCCATTTAATCGCATATGCATATGCGTTAGGATCAAGTGCAATATCCTGAAGGGCAGGAGGAGTTTTAGTGGTGGCAGTAATAAGGTTTGCTACACCATATGCTTTTAATCCATACACATAGGGCATGGACCAGGCGGTAATATCATAGGTGGCCGAATCGGTGATGGCTGAGTTACGCTCAAACAATACTTTGACGAAATTTCCTTTTGGCTGATTCAGGTTGATCACAATATCTCCCGGTTCTGCTTTGAAACTTTCCGGTTTTCCGGTAAAATAATTGAGACCGGAATAACTGGCACTGGATGCATAACTCCAGTCAACCAGGTTTTTATCAAGTAAAGAGGTGAGTCGGCTTACGCGATCCGTCCCATCATTTTTAATTACCCAGGATTTGAACTCACCTGCCGGTTTGGCCAAAACATTGGTAAAGTAATTCCTGAATTCTTTCACAACACGTGCTGCATGCTGGGAAGTGATTTCAACCGTACTGATACCAGTTGTATAATGGTGCTGAACGCGATCAACCAGGGTCAGCGTATCACCATCTTCATTGATGATTCCCAATCCGGCCCGGATCCCACCCTGTTCATAAGTCATACCGATAGCACCATGATAAGTCGGATAGGTATCACCGTAAGAAGGATAAAAAAGATCGAAGCGCTCTTTTGTAAAATACAACCATCCTTCTTTATCAAAATACCGGGCATGATTCTTACCGATCATGGTCTGAAATTCCCGCTGCCAGGGCGTTATCACTTCATGAAATGGTTCTGCAGCAGGCGCGAAATAGTAGGGTTCATTAAATCCCTGTTCATGAAAATCAACATGTACCTGTGGCAACCAGGTATTGTATACTTTTAACCGATGCTGGCTTTCCTTCTGGGTTTGCCAGGCCCAGTCGCGGTTCAGATCAAAATTATAATGGTTGCTTCTTCCACCAGGCCAGGGTTCGCGATGCTCTCTTGCGATGGGCTCCGGATTAATCGTTTGTCCGATTACAGTTGTATACCAGTTTACGTAGCGGTCGCGCCCATCAGGATTGAGACAGGGATCAATCAGCACTACCGTATTCTGCAGCCACTGTTGTGACCTGGTATTGGATGGATTTACCAGTTCATAGGCGGTTAACATGGCCGCTTCAGATGAAGAGGTTTCATTGCCATGCACATTATAGCTCAGCCAAACGATAGCTGATGCGTTTTCGTTTGGTGCCGCTTTATCACGGGTGGCATTGGCAAGCCGAAGGTTATTTGTTCGAATGGCTTCGATGTTGGACATGTTTTGAGCACTGGCGATGGTTGCCAGTAACAGAGGACGACCTTCATTAGTCTCTCCATACTGCTCCAGTTTTAGTTGCTGGGGAGCTTCCTTGGCGAGGTGCTGAAAATACTGTACGATCCGGTAATGGGGTGTATAATGAGTGCCTACCCTATACCCTAAAAACGCTTCTGGTGATTTTAACTGCGCCTGGGTTCCAGAAACCACCAGAAGAACTCCAGCCAAACAAATTAGTCTTCTCATATATATGTTATTCAAGTTGCTGAACAAAGTTCCGAAGCTAAGGAAAACTTCCCTTCACCCGAACGGTGCCATCGGTTGGGTGAAGGGAAGTTTTCCTAATTTCGGGTGATGAAGACCCGAATAACTGGTGTGCTGCTGGTACTACTGATCGCCCTTGCAGCAAGCGCACAAACCAACCTCACCCCCTACTCTTATTCCAGCAATAAAAAGGCTACCGGTAGAACCGGGGCCGTGGTTTCAGCGCATCCATTGGCCACACAGGTTGGACTCGCCATTCTTCAAAAAGGAGGAAACGCCATGGACGCCGCCATCGCCACCCAACTGGCACTGGCTGTCGTATATCCGGGAGCGGGCAACCTGGGTGGTGGAGGGTTTCTGGTAGCCCAGTTAGCCAATGGCAAACAAATCACACTGTGCTATCGCGAAAAAGCCCCAGGGAAAGCCCATCGTGATATGTACCTCAATCCGGATGGAAGTCCCAATCTCGAAAAAAGCCAGCACGGCCATCTCGCTGCCGGCGTGCCCGGAACCGTAGCCGGTTTATGGCAGTCGCATCAATACGGTAAACTGCCGTTCAAAGACCTCGTTCAACCCGCTATCGAACTGGCGCAAAACGGGTTTGTCATAACCGAAGCTGAAGCCCGCAGCCTGAACGGAGACCAACAAGATTTTCAAAAAAACAATACCCGTCCCCACGCATTTACCAAAAACCAGCCCTGGAAAGCAGGCGACACACTCTTTCAACCCGATCTTGCTGCTACGCTTATCCGTATACGTGAGAAAGGCAGAAACGGATTTTACAAAGGCAAAACGGCCAGCCTAATTACTGCAGAAATGCAACGTGGAAAAGGCATTATCTCCAAAAAAGACCTGCGTACCTATCGTGCAATTGAACGTACCCCCAGCCTGTTCAGGTATAAGGAATACCAGGTACTCACCATGCCGCTGCCCAGCAGTGGAGGGGTGCTCCTTCCCATGATGATGAAAATGACGGAAGCCTATCCCATCGCCAGCTATGGCTTTCATTCTCTCGAAGCTGTACAACTTATGACTGAAATTGAACGACTGGCTTATGCCGATCGCGCCAAATACCTCGGTGATCCGGATTATTATAAAGTACCCGTTCAACAACTCCTGAGCCAGGAATACATCCAGCAAAGACTTCGGTTATACCAACCCGGTAAAGCGGGCAACAGTAGAGAAATTATAGAAGGCACACTTCCGGCCTCTTTCAAAGAATCGGAAGAAACCACGCATCTGAGTGTGTACGATAGTGAAGGTAATGCCGTTGCAGTTACCACTACGCTGAACGGCAATTATGGATCCCATACGATTGTAGGCGGTGCAGGCTTCCTGCTCAATAATGAAATGGATGATTTTAGCGTAAAACCTGGTGTACCCAATATGTATGGGGCAGTTGGAGGCGAAGCGAATGCCATCGTACCTGGAAAGCGGATGCTGAGTTCAATGACACCCACTATTGTGCTGAAAAATGGAAAACCCTACATCATTACCGGAACCCCTGGAGGAACAACTATCACCACCTCCGTTTATCAAACACTCATGAACGCATTGGAATTCAAATTGGATGCTGCAACCACGGTAAACGCGCCCAAATTCCATATGCAATGGCTACCGGATGTGATCTACACAGAACCAGGCTTCCCGGAAAACTTAATAAAACAACTCGAAGCCATCGGTTATACCATAAAAAAGAGAGGTCCCATCGGCAGAACCGAGTTGATCCTTGTAAAAGAAGATGGCAGCATTGAAGCCATTGGGGATAATAGAGGCGATGACGCCGCACTCGCTTACTAACCTTTATCAATTTCCAACAAAATGAACCTCGGACAACTATACCTCGACAGCACCAAAAAGCAATTCCGAGCTTACAAAAAGCTTGGCGATAATACGTTTACCCAATTAAGCGAAGAAGAGCTTAACCGCATCCCTGCAGCAGATTCCAACAGCATTGCCATCATTGTAAAACATATGCACGGCAACCTGCTCAGCCGCTTCACCAATTTTCTGTCCGAAGACGGTGAAAAACCCTGGCGCCAGCGGGAAGAAGAATTCAACCCCGGCCAACATCTCAGCAAAAATGAGCTTCTCCAACTTTGGGAAGAAGGCTGGAACTGCCTTTTCAACACACTCGACCAGTTGGAGCCGGATGATCTGGTAAAAACTGTCACCATCCGAACTGAACCGCATTCTGCACTAGATGCAATCAACCGGCAATTGGCACACCATGCCTCCCATGTGGGACAAATCGTTTACCTGGGCAAAATGTATCGCCAGACGTACTGGCAATCCCTTTCCATTCCCAGGGGAGGTACTGCTTCGTTCAACGAAAAAATGGCAGGAAAATCCTGAAAGGCTTGCAAATGCTGAAAATTCCGGTTTATTTTGTCCAGTCCAATCCTGTTTAATTCCTTCCAGTTCCGGAGAGAAACCATAAAATACCCTTTAAACACTCTATTTTATGGTTATTCGCATCGTACCCCTCGTCGCATTATTGACCCTTTCTGTAATTGCTTATACACAGCCCGTTACCTGGCAGGTTCGCGCCGGCTGGCATACCAGTTCTGCCCAGATTATTGACAAAGCCACCTTGAAAAAGTCTGCCACCAATCACCTGAATGGCTTCACGGTGGGAACAGGTATAAGAGTTGAATTTGATAAACAATTATATTTTACCCCCCGCATCCAATACAGCCTCCATGGCTACGAGTTAGGAGCTGATAAACAGGAACCGGCACAGCCATTCCGGCTTCATTATTTGGAAATACCAGTCCTTCTTCCATATGACTTTTCAAAAACCAACAGGGGATTTTTTGCCCAGATAGGACCATCGATCGGCGCAGCGATTGCAGGTTCTCAAAAATCAGGCAACCAGGTCTCCCCGCTCAGATTTGCCATGACACAATACAACCGCGTTAATGTGGATGCGCTGGCACATTTCGGTTATCGCTTTAAGAATGGACTCAGCCTGGATGCTTCATATACCTATGGGCTAACCAGCATTACCAATGGCGATAGCCTTCCAATAGTACGGATGGCACAATTTGGCATCGGACTATCCTACCATTTCAACAAGACAGGAAATCAGAAATAACGAAGGGGGTTTCTTTTCCGGTCGTAGATATATTGTTTTATGTTCATCCAAAAGGCAGCGATTGTATAAAAAATAATCGGCGAGCCCATGGTGAGCAGGGAGATATACATAAAGTACTTACGGATGGTGGCAGGGGCGATGCCCATTTTTTCTCCCATATAGGAGCAAACGCCAAACACATGCCATTCAATAAAGTGTTTGAAGTTTTTCATATCACCAAATTAGTAAATTCTAACAAATACAATAAGCAAAGGTTAAAAACAAATCGCTTTTATCGGTAATTTCGCGATGTTTCGGAAAATTTACTGA
>JAGKTB010000249.1:0-8684 GCA_018993145.1 Flavihumibacter sp. | reverse complement strand
TTGCCATGCCGTTTCAAAATTTTGCGCAAAGATAGGGAGGAAGGGGGAATTATGAACTATGAATTATGAAGTAAGAATTATGAACTATGAAGTAGGAAGTTCAAAGTGGAATGGAGACGGGAGACGGGAGGCGGGAAGCAGGAGATGGCAGACGAAGGAGACGGGAAACAGCAGCAACCGGTAAAATAGATAATAAGGATTCATTTAGGGGCATTCCATTAAGGAAGAGAGTGACCGAAATAAATATATAAACAATTGGTTATCAATAAATTAAAATAAATAACCATCCAGCATACCACATCTCCAACTTCCAAAAAATTGGAACCGTAGATTTATTTCGCAGGTTTTGTTTACTTCCTCCTTCGCCTCCCTTCTCCTTTGTCTCCCGTTCCATTCCCCCATCTTCCATTCCTCTATCTTCCCTTCTTCCATTCTCCTTTCTTCCCTTCTCCTTTGTCTCCCTTCTCCCTTGTCTCCCTTCCATGCCCCTTCCCTACCCCTTTTCAAACTGCGACTCATACAAGCTGTGGTAATAGCCCTTCCGCTCCAGCAATTCTTCATGAGAACCAATTTCCCGGATCTCTCCTTTATCCAACACAATGATCTTATCCGCCTTGCGAATCGTACTTAGGCGATGCGCAATTACAATTGCCGTACGACCCGATATCAGGTTTTCGATCGCCTGCTGGATCATTTGCTCACTTTCCGTATCCACGCTGGAAGTGGCTTCATCGAGGATCAAAATGCTGGGATCATATAAAAGTGCCCGAATAAAAGACAAAATCTGCCGCTGCCCCAATGACAGCGTTGCACCCCGCTCCATCACTTTATAATCATAACCACCAGGCAGCGACTCAATAAATTCATGTACCCCGATCATTTTAGCAGCACGCTCAACCTGATCACGACTGATGGCTGGATTGCGAAGGGTTATATTTTCAAGCACCGATCCGGAAAAAAGAAAAACATCCTGAAGTACCACACCGGTTTGCCGTCTTAATGCTGCCAACCGGTATTCCTCCACCGCTACGCCATCAATCTTAATACTGCCTTTATTGATATGATACAACCGGTTCAGCAGGCTAATGATCGAAGTTTTGCCGCTTCCCGTATGACCCACCAGGGCCACGGTTTCACCAGGTTCCACCGTGAAATTCAGATCCTTTAATACATACTGCTCATCCTTGTAAGCAAACCAGACATGGTCAAATTCTATTTTACCTGCCACCTTATCCGGTGCAAAGTTTCCTTCGGTCTGGATATAGTCTTCATTGTCGAGCACCTTGAATACCCGTTCACTGGCCACCATGCCCATCTGCAACACATTGAATTTATCTGCTATCACCCGAAGCGGACGAAACAGCAGGTTCAAAAACAAAATAAAAGAGATCATTTTACCTGCCATCTCAGCACCCTGTTCGGGTGGCAGTTGCAACGCATGACTCGCCGCCCACCAAACCAGCAGTCCGGTGGAGACCGCCAGTACAATTTCAACCACCGGAAAAAAGACCGAGTAGGCAAAAATCGCATTGATATTGGCGTTCCGATGTTCTTTATTGATTTTTTTAAACTTGTCAAACTCCCTTTCTTCCGCCGCAAAAGTCTGCACCACCTGGATCCCTGTCAAATGCTCCTGTACAAAGGCATTCAGTGCAGCTACTGCATTCCGCACCCGGATAAAAGACCGGTTTACACTTTCCTTAAAAATATAGGTTGCCAGAATCAGGAACGGGAAAGGTGCCAGGCTGATCAGAGCCAGTTTCCAGTCGACCCAGAACATGACAAATAAGATCGATAAAATGGAAAGAAAATCAGCAATGATGGGAATTAGTCCGTCTGAAAAAACTTCATTTACCGATTCTATATCATTGATGGTACGAGTGGTAAGTGTACCAATGGGTGTTGCGTCAAATTGGGATAGATTCAATCCCACTACCTTATTGAAAACACGCACCCGTAGGTTTTTCACCACAGTTTGTCCAAGCCAGGAGGTAGTGAACGTAAAAAAGAAACGGAACAAGGTCTCTATGAGGAGCAATCCGAATTGAATCAAGGTGATTCGGATTACCCAATCGAGCATCCCGTTCCGTATGTAATTATTTACAGTTATCTGGATTAGCCAGGGTCTTACTGGTGTGAGTAGTGCCAGCAAGATTGCCAAACCCAGTGATAACATCACTTTTTTCCGATAAGGTGCTGCAAGGCTAAATACCCTTCTCAACAATGTCCAGTCAAATATCTTCTTATTGCCAGAGGTCGATGACATAGCGCAAAGATATTATTCTTCCTCTTCCACCCCTCTGTAGGCTTTGATAAAGATCGCACCCAGGTTTTTATAGGGTGGGATATAATCATCAAAGCGCTCTTTTGCCTCCCCTGTAAAAAGCTTGCCAAGCTCCGTCCACATGGGCATCCATTCAATAGCAGCCCCATTTCTCAGGGAAGTATTAATAGAATTCAATATAGGTTCATTCACCGCGCGGGCACCAATTTGCTTGGAGGAAATAATATGGGCATCCGGACTGATGGTCAGTACATCATTCAGGTTATTGTAACCACCACAGGACCCCAGAACTACAATGCGTGCACTTGGGGTAATTTGACCAAGCGAAGACTTCACATGATAACTATGTCCGCGATGGATATATACTGTTGGATACAACTGATTCTGATCCAGGTATTCCTGCAATTTGGCCTGGGCTTTTGCATCCGGATCATCCAATCCGTACAGCGGCTTGTTCGCAAAGATCCATACCGGCTTTCCTTTGGTGGATTTGATGGTAACAAAATCCTTGTTTTCGGTAACCGCCCATTCGGGTTTTCCCTTGAACAGTGTCATGAAATTCGCGAAGGAAACCTGGCCATCCTTATCATCATCGCCGTAGAAAAAGACCTGCTGAATAACCCGACCAGCTGAGTCTGCAAGACGTTCAAACGGTACGGTATATACCGGAGGTATGCCCAGAGCTTTTGATAAATCGACTTTCGAGGTAGTATCTGCCGACTCAAACAAGGTTTTTTCAATCTGGTAAATCTTCTGCCCATTCAGATCACCGTTCTGTACATTGCGTTCATAGTTCAAACGGGCTTCTTCCAGCATATTTGCTGCCAGTACTTTATTCTTTTCAAAGATGCTGGAATAAGCATCTGCCACATCCACTGCATCCTCCACGCTATTGATGTTCGTGGTTTTTTCCAGGCCAAACATAAAAGACTTCATCAGCACTGTCGCGTTGGAATCCGGCATCAGTTTAAGCAGGGTATCCAATTCATTGTAAGCTGCTGCCATTTTGATGAACTTCCTGAAATAGTCAAAATTCATACTCATGAACAAACTATCGGTTGGAGTTCCTTTCAATTTGGTAATGATCCTTTTGAAAACGCCCCGGTAACTGGAGGTATAAATTTCATCTTCGCCCAAAACACAGAGATAATAGAGTTCCTGCGGACTCAGGGGATCAATCACTTTGAAGCGAACCGGGTCAGGGGAATTATGCAATCCGTTGATCTGGCTGATAAAATACTGCCGGGCCTTGTTATCCATGCGTTCGATAAGGGCTTTCCGCTCCATCGGGGTATCCTTCTGCAGCATCCGTTCTGTATGGCTGAGGCGGGTTTTCACCATCAGGCGGTAATATTCCAGGTCGTTGTCTTTTACCTTATCAACCTCTTCAAAAGTCATTTTACCGCGGTAAATTTCATCTATAAAGGGAAAGTATAACTGACCACTGCGACTGGAAGCCATTTCGGCAATCACTTTCACCACCGGATCAGGATGAATGCGGATATACCGGGCCAACGCATCATTCGAAGCTGCATAATCGTAGACCTTGCGCGGATCACGGCGAGCTTCGGCAGCGATCAGGCTATCGCGCTTCGGATAAGCAAAATTGGTTTTCAGGAAAGGCATGGTGCGATCAGGGTATAACTGCAGGTATTTGATCTGCAGAATATCCTTACTGGCTTTTACCCCGATATTCTCCGGATAGGAAAAACAATCCACAATGATTTTACCCACCCAGTAGTGTGATTTGTTTACTACAGGGTCGATACCCTTGTTTTTTTTATCCAACCCCATGGCTTCGCTGAAATGCTCAATCATTTCCGGAGCCAGGGCAGGCTGGATCTGACGGGCACGGGCACCCGAACCAAAATTCCTGGCAAGGATTTCCAGCCCTTTTAAATATTTGATTTTTTCATTGTCCTTCAGCAGAGAATCCAGCTCAACCGATTTCTGGATGGCATCCAGCTGATCCACCATCGCGTAACGAACAGCGGTATTAATGGTTTCGTCCTTACTCAGCGGAATATAGCCTTTCACATAAGAGCCAGGCTGCTGAAAGAGTTTCTTTTGTTCTTTATCGATGTTTTCATGGAAAATCACACGGCTGCGTTCCACCGGATAACTGGCAACAGGCATGGCCTGGAAGCCAGATGCGGAGGTCTGTGCGATCGAACCCAGACTGGCTAAAACCAGGCTGGAAAAGGGTATCAGTTTGTTCATAGATAGGAGCCTTAGATTCAAATTTACAGAATGCAACACCTGCATAACGTTTCAGTAACACTAAAATTGCCCTTAACAATTTCATAATCGGCTGAAAATTGGCTGCTTAGTGGTCAGCATTAACTTTGCGTAAACAAATTATTAATGGATAACAGGGATAAAAAGATTCTCATCGCCGATGACGAACCGGATATTTTAGAGATAATCCAGTACAATCTTCAGGCGGAAGGATACACCGTTTATACTGCCAAAGATGGTGATGAAGCCCTGATGAGAGCCAAACAAATCAAACCCGACCTGATAATTCTCGACATCATGATGCCGAAAAAGAACGGAGTTGAAGTTTGTGAGTTACTGAGAGCCCAACCCGCCTACAAGGATACACTTATAATATTCCTGACCGCCCTGAGCGATGAATCTTCCCAATTGAAAGGGCTCGACACAGGTGCAGATGATTATATAAACAAACCCATTAGCCCGAAATTACTAACCAGCCGGGTGAATGCCCTGTTTCGTCGGGTAACCAAAAAAGAAGAAGCCGGAACCGGCGTATTGATGATAGACAACCTGGTGATCGATCCGGTTAAATTCGTGGTAATGGTGGACGACAAGGAAATAACCCTCGCCAAAAAAGAATTTGAGTTATTATATTTACTCGCTTCCCGTCCGGGTCGGGTATTTCTTCGCAACGAAATCCTGAACCAGGTTTGGGGCAATGAAGTGATCGTAGGAGATCGCACCATTGATGTTCATATTCGTAAAATCCGGCAAAAACTGGGATTAGATTGTATTACCACCGTGAAAGGGGTTGGATACAAGTTTGATTTATGATCCAATTCAAAAATTTATCTCCGAGGCAGGTGAGTGCCGTGCTGGCATTTGCCATATCGGCATTAGTGGGGCTCGCTAATTTCATCCTGGTAGACAATTGGCTGATCGCGCTCGCCTCCTTTGCAGTTTTATTTCTGGTTGCCTACCTGCTCATTTTTTATTTTTTGCAGCAATTCATTTATCGCCGGATTAAACTGATTTATAAATTCATTTACCAGACCAAGGCAACCAAACGCGAGGAATTTTATAACAAATACATTATACCCCAGAAAAGTATTGATGAGGTTAAGGAAGACGTGGAGAAATGGGCTGTGCAACGGCAGGGAGAGATCGAGGTATTGCGTAAGAATGAAGCATTTCGAAAGGAGTTTTTGCAGAACCTGGCGCATGAATTCAAGACTCCGATTTTTGCTATTCAGGGATACATCGATACGCTTCTTGGGGGCGCGATGGAAAACCCGGCTGTCAGGAAGCGTTTCCTGGAAAACACCAGCCGCAACGTAGATCGCCTGGTAAACCTCATGAATGATCTGGATGAAATTTCACGCTTAGAAAGCGGAGAGCAGGTATTGTACAAACAGTATTTTGTGGTGCAGGAACTGATCCGTGAAGTGATTGAATCGCTTTCCATCAAACTCAGTCAAAAAGAAATTACAGCTTCCATTAAAAAAGGATGTGAAGCGCCGGTTTATGTTTTTGCAGACAAGGAGCGGATCCGTCAGGTAATGATTAACCTGATATCCAATGCCACCAAGTACGGTAAACCTGGCGGCAGTATTGTTATCAGTGTGTACAATACAGATGAGTTTAAAGTATTGGTGGAAGTTAGTGACGACGGAATAGGCATTGAAGAAGCGCATTTACCCCGCATTTTTGAACGGTTTTACCGTACTGATAAAGCTCGTAGTCGCGATAAGGGCGGCACCGGCCTGGGCCTTGCCATCTGTAAACATATTATTGAAGCTCATGGGGAATCCATGCACGTACGAAGCAAACCGGACGTAGGAACCACCATTGGATTCACACTTTCTTCAACAAGAGGAGAAGGATAGGTAAAAAACTGCCCTACGCTGTAGCGTAAGGCAGCAGAGAAAAAACGGTGGAAATCAATAACTGAGTTCAGCTAATACCGGGTAGTGATCAGATGGAAATTTCCCATGATAGGTATCTGTCAGGACACCATAACGGATCACTTTAAATGGCTTGCTGATGAAGATATGATCAATAATATCTTTTGATTTGGGGAAAGGACGGAAACTGTTAAAGCTGCCATTGTTTACATAGGGGTCTTTAGCCAGGGTATAGGTATCTTTCAGATTCGAACTGTTTTGAATCTGTAAATACCAGTCAGATTGATGATTTCCGTTAAAATCGCCCATCAAAACGACCGGATTTTTTCCGGCAATAGCCTGGATTTTCTTTAGGATCAGTTTGCTGCTTTCAGTTCTTGCAACTACTCCCTGGTGATCATAGTGGACATTAAACACATAAAATATTTTCTTCGCTTTTTTATCTTCCAATTTAAGCCAGGTACAGATCCGATTGTGTTTGGCATCCCAACCCCAGCCGGGTGCATCCGGTTTTTCAGATAACCAGAAGTCACCACTGTCTTTTACCAGAAAACGATCTTTTTTGTAAAAAATAGCAGAGTGCTCGCCCTTTGTTTTGGCATCATCCCGACCTAGTCCATAAAACGCGTAACCAGGAAGAGCGTTTTGTAAATCATCCAGCTGGTGGCGTAAGCCTTCCTGTGTACCAACAATGTCAAACTGGTGAAAGCGAATAAGGGCTGCACAAACAGGAGCCCTGTCGACCCAAAGATTACCCGTATCATTCTGATTAGCATAACGGATATTAAAGCTGCCTGTAACCAGATTTTGCGCCTGCGCCAGGAAACCTGCTAACAGCATACAGAGCAAAACCACTAATCTTGTTTTTTTCATGTTGTTCTGTTTATTGCCTGCTAAAGTTATTTTGTATTTGATGGTTTTCAGCAGGAATCCAGTTGATTTCGGAAATTGAAGTTAGAAGACTATTCTTTGATGATTGAAATTCAGGATGCCGGATCCACTTCCCTCCTATTAAATTTATTTCTGAAATAAAACATCGAAGCTGCAGTTGCGATTAATCCGACAATTCCAGTTACAAGTACCAGTTCCTGGTAGAAATTCAACCAGGACAATTGAATATTAAATACTGATTTGCTCAGCAAAACAGTGACACTTCCCAGGTAACCAAATGAATCTGCCAGGTAAATAAGGAATCCAACGTTGCCGGTTATACGAAAACTGGCAATCAAACGGTCAAATAAAATACTGTTGAATGGAATATAGACAAGATACAAACCTAACCCTACTCCTAACATCCAGTAAAATGTGGATGCAGCCTGCTGCCTATAGGCAATGGTAATCAGCAGGCTTAATAAAAAACCGGCTCCCATAATCCAATGGGTAAGCATCAACGCTTTGAAGTTTTTTTTAACCAGCACCATGGAAGCGATCAGAATCAGCAAAACTAGAGTGATAATCGTTTCGGTTTGAGCAAAGACACTTAGGCTAAATTGATCCCCTGAATCGCGCCACATGTCTGCCATAAAGCTGTCTCGCACTTCTCTAAGAATGGTCACCAATGAATAAACCAGTACCAGTAAAAACAAACCTGGGCCATAAGTTTTAACCAGTAGCATGCGCTGACTTCCGGTCATGGGCAATCGCACCGTACGATGCCGGATATCCTCTTCGGATGGGGGTGGAATTTTTTCCATCAGTACCACAAAAAAAATCAATGGCAGAGCAAAAATGGCACCGGTGGCGAAGGGCATCCAATATTCTGAGCTGCCGAGCTGTTCCATCACAAAAGAAGCAACAGACTTGGCAAGTCCTGATCCGAAAATAAAACTGACAGCAAGTGCCGCACTGATAAAATCAGTCATACGCCGGCCTTCTACATAGGAGAATACAACACCCCAAAGCATCCCAAGCGGAAAGCCACTAAAAAAAAGACAGGGCCAGTTATAAGGGGCGGGTATTAGTCCGAATGCGAGCCAGGAAAGCCAGGCAACACCGGCGAGGATCAGAATCAGTCTGCCTCTTCCCATTCTTTTCATGGAAGCGATGAACTTGATTCCATAAAATTTACTAGCCATATAGCCGGCAACCTGGGTAATGACCAGGATAATTTTATAATCAAGTCCGGCAATTGTAAATCCTTCAAATGCTGCCACATTAAACGCCTTTCGAAAGGCAAACAGGCTGGAATAGAGGCAGAAAGCAATCAGGGCCGCATAAAAAGCGCTTAACCAGTCTTTTTTGGTGAACATCACTCAATATACAAAACCCGGACTATAGAA